>CAYMFZ010000394.1:396-5957 GCA_964389585.1 uncultured Pirellulaceae bacterium
ACCTGGTCAAAGCCAATGGCGCGTTTTCTGATGTGAAAGTCGTGAAAGACTACGGCGATCTTGAACGTCTGGTGGTCGCCCAACTCAAAAGCTGACCTCACTACGTCCTGATTGCAACGATTGTTTGCGTTAGCGCGTTTCGATTGGGGATCGGAAGTTGCTTTTCACAGTCCGATTTATCGCCTCCAACTATGATGGAGGTTCGATTCTTGGTGGGGCATAGCAACATGGTTTATGAACTTGATGAAGAAGACACGCTGCGTCATTCGTTGATTCGCCGAATCTTTTTTGTGCAAATCATTTTAATTATCGCAACTTCATTGTTAGTCTTGATCGCCATCGGGTTTGAACTTGGCTCGTTTTGGTTTGCGTTTGTCTCGGGTATCTTTGGCGCAAGCATCGCAATGTTGCGAATGGTCACGCGGGGTTTGCAGATTCCATCCAACCTTCGCAGCGAGCATTTGGCAATCATGCTCAGTCCGTTGCTTTACGGAGGGTTAATGGCTGGGGTTGCTTACTTCATCATCGTTTCCGGATTGGTGTCAGGAACTGAAGGAAGTGGGATCATTACCTCGAATCTTTTTCCGAAATTCACAGACTCGACGAGTCCCAATGGTGTGCAGATGCTGGACTTTTTAGCGGTCCGCCCTGTGTCGATCACCGACGCAACAAAATTGATCGTTTGGTGTTTTCTTGCCGGCTATTCAGAAAGCTTCGTAACAGGGATTCTTAGAAGCCTGGAAGGGCAAGGCGGCGTATCGGCGTCGTAGTTCTTGATGACAGTTGATTTTGTCCTCAGAGCATTTTTCGACCGCTACTTGAATCCTGTTAAACAAGTAAGGGGCCATCTCAAATCCAGACGCCACTACTTACTTAAAAGTGAGCCGAAGACGCTAGCCTTGGGCCGGGACAACCAGCAAAACAAACTACTTGTTAGACTGGCCCGACGCTAGCGCCTACAGCTCACAGGAATCGACGATTACTGCAAAGATGAAATCGTCTAGGTAGTGCAGTTTTTGTACCCCCGCAACCAACCTGGAAAGGCTCTAAGCTCTGGGGTGGAACTGGTTGTGAACTTTCTTCAACCGCGACTGATCAACGTGTGTGTAGATTTGAGTTGTCGCGATACTTGCATGCCCCAACATCTCCTGAACCTGTCGAAGATCCGCCCCTCCAGCCAACAGATGAGTTGCGAAACTATGTCGCAAAGTATGTGGACTAATCGAAACTGAGACGTTTGCGATCAGGGCGTACTTCTTAACGAGTTCCCAAATTGCCTCACGTCTGAGGCGTCGTCCGCTTCGAGAGAGAAACAGCCAATCCGTTTCATCAGGTCGCGCCTCCTCCATACGAGGCCGTTGCTTTTCCAAATAGAGTGAGACAGCATCAATCGCACCGTCGCCCAGCGGAACCATTCGTTGCTTATTGCCTTTACCCTGGCATTTACAAAATCGCTCTTTGAGTTGGAGGTCGCGAAGCCGAAGGTTGGAGACCTCTGATGCTCTGCAACCGGTTGCGTAAAGCATCTCCAACATCGCGCGATCACGATAGTAGTAGACTTCGATTCGCTTTGGCCCGTTGAGAAATTTTTCAACCTCCTTGGGTGACAAGACCGATGGGACGCGCTGCCAGAGCTTTTGACTGCCCAGCAATTCGACTTTGTTGTCGGTCAAAACGCCTTCGAGTTGAAGGTAACGAAAGAACATTTTAACCGCGACAACATGTCTTGCGATTGAGGAAGGCGCGAGGCTTTCGGAATTCAAAAATCCAACGAAGTCCGACAATTCCGAGATCGTCAAACTTTTAACACTTCGCTTACCCAGCCATTTGATAAACCGTCGCATGTCACGTGAATAGGCCATCACCGTGTTGTCGGCCAGATGACATTCACTACGCAGATAATCAGCGTACGACTCAGCCCAACGAAGGGTGCTGCTTTGGCTGTTGGCAGGCTTGGACTTGAGTCGTCCAAGTTTTCCTTTGCGAATTTTTCCTGTTTGAAGTTTTTTCATATCATTGCTTTGTTTGCGCGGCCACGTAGTTGGGTCGCAACCGCGCGAAATTAGCGTTCGGTTAGTGAAAGTAGTGTTCCTTACCGAGATTTACAGAACACTAATCTGCGCTAATTTCACACTAGCTTTTTGAGAATTGGTATGCACGATTGGTGGTATAGGCTTCCAGCCTGTCTTCGCCGTCTGACAGGTTGGAAGCCTATCCCACTTTTTCTGATTCGCGAATACCAAGACCCAAACTGCTCTAATAGTGCACCGGTGAACTTACATCCGTACATTTTGTTGATCGGCACTTTGGAAGGATCAAACCAGAAGAGGCTTGACAAGTCTGATGACAAGACGTGAGCGAGATGGAGTCAGGATTGCAAACGTCGCAATGAAATTAATCCGAACAGCTTACGGTTTAAAATGCCAGTAGAGAATCATCGTTCAGCACTTATCGCTATTGAATCGGCCTTATATGGAGTGAATGCCGCACGATTGAGTTCCCTTGGCATAAAAGAAATCAACCAAGCATAAATTAGCGTTCTTTTAGTGAAGATTAGTGTTCCTGAACCAGACCTACTGAACACTGATTTAAGCTTGCGTCGATTGATCGGCCGCCCTTAGCCGCCCTTTTTGTTGTCTTTGAATTTCACTTTTTGGATCAGTTTCTTGACCGAACCATCAGCGTTGACCCGACCTGAAACCGCTTCGATTGCTTTGACGGTGTACGAGTACTTCAGGTTATATGCGATATCGAATTCGACTTCGGTTTCCGAACCCGACTCAGGGTCATTTTCACCTGCTAGACGCTGTTCAATAAGATCGGTCAAATCCTGGAACATGGTGGCTTCGTTGAATGATTCATTGTCATCAACCACGATGCCCGCGATGTTCCCATTCTGTCCAGCCGTCAATTGAATGATGACGATATCAGGAATTTCATCATCCATCGACGACACGGATTCGGAAGCCAACGGCATCTTGATGTTAAAGTCACCTTCCATCGCGACGACTTTGAACGTCATGATAAAAAACACAAGCAACTGAAACACGATATCGATCATCGCCGTCATATTGAGCTTGATATCTTCGGCTTGGGAAGTTTCCATTTTCATAATGGTATCTCGCTAATTAGCGGAGTCCTCCACACGCAGACTAAAGCTCTGCAATTCCGACTCCTGACACTTCGCAATCAACTCCTGGACCAAACCGGTTGGCGTGTCTTTATGGGAGCGAATAATGACAGCAATGTCTTCAGGTTCCGTCACTCCCTCGCGGGCGGCCGAACTGACTTGTCGGCGGAACACTGGATTGAGCAATTCGATTTGGTGTCGCTCGCCCTCGAAAATTACTTCGCCGCCGGGCTCAAGATTCAAAATGATTTGGAAGTCAGGTCGAACTTCAGGCGGGACGGCAAGCACACTTACGGGCAACGTAATTTCTTCCGCGCGATCGACTTCAGAGAAGTTGATCAGCAACATGAAAAACGCGATGAGCTGAAACGTCATATCGATCATCGGCGTCAAATCGCCTTCGAGGATTTCAGTTCTTTTTCTTCGGTACTTCATTGACGTTCTTGGTCTTGATTCAAATCCTGGTTGCTACGGCTTGTCCGGCTACTCTTTCTTCTTGCCGACTTTTTCGAACCGCCCCATCAAGTTTTCACTGGTAATTCCGACTTCCAAAACCAGACGTTGAACGCGGTTTCGAAGAATGTTGTACGCCGTGATCGCAGGAATCGCGATCGCCAAACCGATCAACGTAGTAAGAAGCGCGGTTGAAATACCTTCGGCCAATTTGTTCGCGTCAGGTGCTCCACCACCCGTCGCAATCTCCCAGAACGAGTTAATCATGCCGTGAACGGTTCCAAACAGACCAATCATTGGGCTAATCGTTCCGATGAGCCCGAGGTAACTCAAACGGTGTTCGAGTTTCATATTTTCTTCGGCGCCAACTTCCTGCATTGAGTCGACGGCGTGTTGATAGCTGCTGGAAAGCTTTGCCAAGCCCGCAGAAAGAACGTTGCCCAGGAACGACTCATCGGTTTTCGCGAGCTCGTAAGCTTCTTGATATTGTTTTTCGTCGAGATGTGCTTCAAACCCATCGACTAGATGTTGCGGACAGACATACTCGCGTCTTGCTGACAACAAGTTCATGATGAACAAAGCAACGAGAATAAACGACAACGTCAAAAAGACGAGGATGTAGATCCACCCCAGAGACTCAAACAACCACTCCAACAACGATTGCTTTTCATCTGGCCCATCATCCGCTGCATCAGCGGGCGCGGCAGCATCTGCTCCATCGGCGTCTTGAGCGAACACAATCGAGCCGCTGTCCAACACAGGATTGGGAAGCGCAAAGATTGAAAACGCGATCGTAAACACGAGCAGGAACGGTGCCCATTTAAAAACAACTTTGCTCATGTTCGACCGTTTAATAAACTGCATAACGACCTGTCTCCGAATGTCTTTTCGATGAAGTTCTTTTGGAATTCGCACTGACAAAACGCAAATGCAGAACACCAAGGGGTTTTATTGTAATCGCCAAAATGCACGTCGATACCCGCCAGCGAAGCCTTCTTTATAGCTTCCCGGCCCAATACGAATTTCGATATCTCGTCTTAAGTGTTTCACGTGCCTCGTTGGCTCGATCAGTTTCCTCAAGCTGAGGCCAAATCAAAGCCAATCGGTAAAGCGCCTCTGAGTGGGCTTCCGGGACGGTAGAGTACAACAAATGCGAAAGCAAATACGCTCGGCTCGCTTCTTTCAACTTCCCGGCTTTTTCTTGCACCGCTCCCTTCGCGTTGTAGAGGTGGGCAAACAGTAACTTGTTATCTGAATTCTCAACATCAATTAACTGATTGAGCGTGGCCACAGCCGGCTCAACATTTCCTGCCAATCCAGCCAGACGCGCCTTTTCACATTGCGCCATCAGCTTGTACGTTCGACTCAGATCATCGTTCGAGTCAATTGCCAAAATTTGATCGAACGCAGATGTTGCCTGAGGTAAATCACCGGCTTCGATAGAAGATTTCCCAAGCTGAAAAAGTCCTTGCATTCGATACTCAGGCCATGAGCAATTCGCCAGCTTGGCAAATTCGGCGGCGGCAAGCTTTGGACGACCGACTGAAAATAGAAGCTTACCGTATTGATCGATCGCAGGATAAAGATGGAGGCTCTTTGAATGAGTCGTGATGAATTTTCGAATCCCATTTCCGGCAACTTGGGCTGTCACATTCCCACCACGTAGCGAAAGCTGTGACGTTGAGTAGGCCCGAACGAAATCGGCTTCCACTTTAAGTGGACCTTGCAAATCTCCCGCATCAATTTTCTCAAGCTCTTCAATCGCATCGCTGAAGCGTCCATCTTGCATTTGCTCGCGAGCGCGATTGAGACCCGATGTTTCTTTCGAGTAATAAACGCGTTTGACTTCTGAAGCAGGAATTTGTTTGCCGCCAATCGTAACGCCATCAGGTGTTACTTCGGAAATCTTTCCGTTCACTTTTGATGTGCCACCACCCGCCTTGTATTTGTAAACTGCGTCTTGAGCATTGACCTGCGG
>CAYMFZ010000395.1:0-5942 GCA_964389585.1 uncultured Pirellulaceae bacterium
CAACCGCATCGAAGTGCATCACTGAATCGCTAAAACCCAAGCGGCATCACCATGAATTCTTGAACGTCGACTGAGTTGTCGGCATGCTCGCCACCATTAACGATGTTCATCATCGGAGCAGGCAGCAAAGTCGCCGACGCGCCGCCGAGATAGCGATAGAGCGGCTGATTGCTAAACACAGCAGCGGCTTTGGCAGTCGCTAGTGAAATTCCGAGCAGCGAGTTAGCGCCAAGACTCTTCTTGTTGTCAGTGCCATCGAGGTCAATCATCGTTTGATCAATCAAGCCTTGATCGCAACCTGGCAACCCCAACAATGCATCGGCTAAAGGTCCATTGATATTGGCGACAGCTTTTGTGACGCCCTTGCCCATGTAAACAGATTTGTCACCGTCACGCATTTCCCAAGCTTCATGGGCGCCCGTGCTGGCTCCACTTGGAACGGCGGCGGTGCCGAACGATCCATCAGCAAGCGTTACGTCGACTTCTACCGTTGGGTTTCCACGACTGTCGAGAATTTGACGGCCTTTGATCTCTACAATGTTGTCCATTTCGTTTCCGTTTTATTGAGCTGACTGTTTTGGAAGGTTCAATTGTTATTTGAAAACGCATTGTCCTAAACGAAACAAGAATTCGAAAGGGGCAATGCAAGAAGCGGTCAGATAAAACCGACGTAGGAACCAGACGCATTCGCAACGCAAAGATCACACACCATTGAGACGCGATTAGGGCAGGTTGCTTCAGGCACCGTCACTCGCCGCCGGAATGCTATTCACCCTTGCGCCAAACAGGTCGCTGATTTTCAGTGATCTCGTCGTCAAGCACTTTCATGCGAGCCATCAACGATTCCACTTTCTCAGGATTGGAGTCCAGTAAGTTTTTTTGCTCACCAATATCATCAGCCAAGTTGAACAAGAAAGCCTCCGTACTCGAAGTCTTCTTTTTCCGATTGCGAGTCGTCACGCTAAGGTACTTCCAATCGCCTTGACGAATTCCCTCAAGACCGCCTCGCGACGAGTAGAAAACCATCTCGTTCCGAGGCGTTTTGTCGGATGTAAGTGTTGGCGTGATATCGTGTCCGTCGATTTTTCGCTCAGGCAATTCCGATTTCGTAATTGCGGCAATGGTTGGCAATAAATCCATCGTCGTTGCAAATGCACTTGTACTTGTGCCGGCAGGAATTTTGCCAGGCGCCCACATCACACAAGGCACGCGCTGGCCACCTTCGAACGTGGTCCCTTTGCCGGCCCGCAACGGACCAGCACTTCCGCCATGATTCTTGAATTGCAACCACGGCCCATTATCCGTCGTGAAGATGATGTAAGTATTATCCGCCAACCCAAGATCCTTAACCGTTTTCACAACTCGCCCAACCTCTGCATCAATGTGCTCGATCACACAGGTGTAGGCGTTTTGCGGATCGGCATCGTAAACGTCCTCGGGAACATACAGCGGAATGTGTGGCATTGAATGGGGCAAGTATAAAAAAAATGGCTGCTCTTTATTGGCCGTGATGAACTCAATCGCTTTGTCAGTGTATCGTCGCGTTATTGTTCGCTGGTCAACTGGAAGCTCGATGATCGTTTCGTTTTCAACGAGTGGCGTGTTCCAATCTTCAACTGCGCTTACTTGGTTTAACCAGCGCTCGTCACTGTTCAATTTGGTCTTGTTCTTGTTGTCCGGATGATTCATGTCGTTGGAATAAGGAATCCCGTAGTACGAATCAAAGCCTTGCTGGCGAGGGAGTAACTCTGGCAAGTGCCCCAAATGCCACTTGCCCACACAAGCGGTCGCATACCCAAGTGATTTCAAATGGTCGGCAATCGTGTATTCGTCAGGATGAAGTCCGTATTCGGTTCTTGGAAACAGAACATGCTTTTCCATGCTGACTCGTTTTGGGTAGCAACCCGTCAACAACGCAGCTCGAGACGGTGAGCAGACAGAGCAGGGGACATAGAAGCTGGTGAACTTTCGTCCTTCTTTTGCCATCTGATCGATATTCGGCGTTTTAATTTTCTTCGAACCAAAACAGCCAAGATCGCCATAGCCCTGATCATCCGTGAAAATGATGATGAAGTTTGGCGTATTGGCTTTGGTGTCTCCAGCTCTAGTCGTGCCATCGTTGTCAGCGCGGACAACAGACGAACCCAGAAAAAGTGAGACACTTACGGAACACATCAAACAAAGAGCTTGAAAAAATCTAGGCATGGCAAACATCACTTTTCGATAGCGATCAAATTATGAATTCTTGGCTGGAGCGAAAATTATAGCAACTTCGCCAACCAATTTTTCAGTCTTAAGTTCAATCGCTTTGAAAAGTCTAACCGGATTCCTAGATCAGGCCCCAACCCGACACCACTTAAAAACTTTGAAGCTAAACGAAATTCGCAGCTTATCGAACTTCGAAGCCTAGCGAACATCGTAGCCGTTGGGATGATGCTTATGCCAATTCCAGGCCGTCTCGATGATCGGAGTTGGCAAGGAATAAGCAGGCTCCCAACCAAGAATTGATTTCGCTAGACGCGCGTCGGCGACCAAAGCGGGTGGATCGCCGGGCCGTCTTGCTCCGCTGACTTCGGCGATATCAAGCCCAGTCACCTCGCGACATGATTCGATGATTTGCCGAACGCTGTAGCCATTGCCCGTTCCAAGGTTGACCTTGATTCCTTCACCGAATTTCAATCTCTCAAGTGCCGCCAAATGCGCCGCTCCCAGATCATCGACGTGAATGTAGTCCCGCACACAGGTTCCATCTGGCGTGTCCCAATCATCCCCAAATACCGTTATTTGGGGCCGCTGATTCAAAGCGACTTGCAGCACGATTGGAATCAGATGTGACTCGGGATCATGATCTTCACCAATGTCTCCCTCGGGAGAAGCACCCGCTGCATTGAAGTATCGAAGTGCGGCGTAACCGAACCCATACGCTGCTGCGTAATCTTCCAACGCACGCTCAATGACTAGCTTCGTGAACCCGTAAGGATTAACTGGTTGTTGAGATTCCGATTCTGAAATTGGAATTGAGTTCGGCACACCGTAAGTCGCACACGTGCTCGAGAAAACAATTTGCTTCACATCGCATCGCCGCATTCCCTCCAGCAACTCCAAAGTGGCCGAAACGTTATTTTGATAATACTTCGCGGGCTCAACAACCGATTCACCCACCAGAGCGCAGGCCGCAAAGTGCATTACCGCGTCGACTTGATGGTCACCCAGAATTCGCTCGACCAGATTTCGGTCTTGCATATCACCGACAATCAGCTCTCCAGCGGTGACTGCTGCCGCAAAACCAGTAGACAAATTATCCAAAACGATGACTTGGTGTCCCGCTCGATCAAGCAGTCGAACCATGTGGGAGCCGATATACCCAGCACCACCAACAACCAGGACTTTCATGAAAGTAAACCGTAAGAGATTTGTTCCGAATCAATTTGAGAAGATTCCACTCTAATCAAGTTTCTAAACCGTTCCCACCCAGACTTTCGATTGCCAAGACGTGACCACCACACAATCACCGCACCATCGAAACACGAAACTGGTACCGAAATTGAGCGTCGCGAAAGATCTGGAAACTTCCGGCAGAAGTTACCCACTCAAACGGCTTAGGCCACACGGCGATCCATTTCCGAATTCGATTCGCCCACCATCATCAAATGACTCACAGTGCGGCGCGGATTATGTCTTGAATACCATCGCTTTGAAAACTCAACAGCCGAATCTCGATAGTGATCGAAATGCTTAACCATTTCGTCAACGCAACTCGAAAGCGCTGATTGATCACTTGCGATCACGCCAACGCTTCCGATAGGCACGCCGTTTCCATCCACAGCGATGTCTGACAGATCAAAAGTCCGTATCGACATATTGCGAATACTGGCGGAGGAATCATGAAATGCGTTGGTCAGCGAAAACTCGACTGCTGTGGCTCGAGAATCCAAACGAAACAACGCTTTGACTCTTCGATTCGACTGGCGAAACCCAATCACTTGAGAGCTCTCATCTAACACCTCTCCCCAGGAATCCTTTTGCACGACATCACTGCGGCAAAACACGCCAGGTTCGCGAGGCCAATGCCAACCGAACTCAAGCACCATCGCCGTTTCACCAACCTGTGGTTCGAGTGTAAACTCAAAAGGATGGTTTGCTTGATCGAACGAAAGTACACCGCCAGGCATCGGAACGTTTTTTCGATTCCACTGCAAATCGCTCAGGTCCAAAGTCCGATTGGGCTGAGCTGAGTTACAAAGTCCGTCAATGTGGCGATAAATCGGTTCTTGAATCTGTTCCGCCAACCAACTCCCTGCCGGCACGATCACTGGCTTGCCACACGAAAGCAACTCACCCAAAACACCGGCTCGACGGCTGAAGTAAACTCGACTGTCATAAAACAGCATTCCACAATCCGTCGACCGAATTAAGTCTACGTAATCGTTATGACTCAACGGATGGGAGAAGTATTCAATCGCGGAATCAGCTCCTTCCTCCGGCAATTCAATTTCAATCTTCGAACGCTTGGCGTACCATTTTCGTTTTGGACGCTGAACAACAATCTGAACGTCGCCCGATGCCAAATGCGTTGGCCAAATCTCATTGACCAATGGCTGAAGGTATTCAACATGACCTTTTTCACGCCTTACCTCGCCCGGGCAAGTAATTCTTAGCGCCCTTCCGAATTCGTGCCCTTGGTCATCGCTCGACTCGACAAACATGTTTTCTTCAAACACATCTGAGCCAGTTGTCTCGCTCGACAAAGATTCACTATTCGGCTTATTCAAAAACGATTGCGAGGACGAATCGCTTTTTTCACTCGCCGAACGGCCAATTGCTTTCGCCAAATCCAACTCGCCAAACTTCAATGTAGAAGGCCCTTGAGATCGCTCGTAGGCTTCAGGCGAAAAGTCAGACGAAACGGGGTAGGGCAGAACTTCGAATTCGCCCACGCCCAGCCGGTTATATTGATCGACCAGCGTTTCCGAAGTCGTATAAAAGTTGATGGAGTGGTAAGACAATCGAGACAGCGCCGCCAAACAGCAAGCGCGAACCGCTTTGATGACATGCTCCTGACCTTCATACTCTGGCGTTCGACCGTCCAACAGATTGAAGTGAAATTGAAGATGCCAATTAGTTTGGAGCGTCTTGGAATGGTTCGACAAATAAACAGCCAAACCCATCAACTCAAGCTCAGAAACCGTAGTCAGCAGCGCGTGGTCACCCGGCATTTGAATTAAGGGCCGGAAGTATCTTTCGCAGTCTACAGCGAAACGCCGAACGAAACTTTCTCGCCGTCGACTGTGTTGAAATCGCTTAAGTTGCTTCCACCCGCGACTCACCCGGCTCTTTTCTTCTGAAATCGGATGGCAGAAGGACTCACTACGAGTTAGATGCTGAAGACCAGCAAGATAACTATCGGCTTGATAAGTCGTATCACGAAAAACTCGGCGGACATTCCCTAGTGATTCAAGCGACTCATTGCCATCTCCTAAACTCTGATGGCGATTCCGATTTTGCTTTGCCAATCCACGATTTGCTCCGATGGTTGTCATGAAACCGAGTTCGCTTGCCGCCTTGGCGACGCATCGAACGTAATCAAAGTGATGACCGCCCGATTTGCGGAGTGAATGATCGATTAAAAAAAAGTTCGCCATCACGAGCTCCCACGCTTTGACTTTTCAAAAGCCGTATCGTTGAGTGTTTAGTAGGCGCGGATAGTAGTTGGAACCCAGAACAAACGTCAATCCAGATTGGGCTACCCGTCTGCTTGAAATCCAAATGCAGTGGACGAGGCTACGAGTCCTTTTTAGATAGCAAAAGACATGGGACTCGTTGCCTCGTTCACTACGAATCCCAATCTGTATACCTGACAAACCGACTAGTGGTTTGTCAAAGCTTAAAACTTAGGCTCAGCCGCAGTGCGTTAGCACCCGGTTCAGGCGCGTATAACCGGA
>CAYMFZ010000396.1:0-5910 GCA_964389585.1 uncultured Pirellulaceae bacterium
CGTTTTGACCACGGAGTGATCAACGACAATCATAGTCGTTGATTTCTCCGAAATCTTAACGTTCTCCGAAGTTGTCTTAAGAGCTTGGCGAGCATCCGTTCGTATTCGTAGGCTTGGATCGAATTTAAGTCAGTACGAAAAATGGCGCTGACGACAATGTCAATTGAGAACTTGAAAATAGAGGGGTAACGATGTCTGAAACTGATTCGTTAAAAAGAATGACTCTTTCAAATGCCTTGACTGAGCTGGCATCAGAGGATTCTCCATTCAAAAAGATTTTTGCGCACGGCTCGTTGGAAGTTGAAATTTACAAGCCCGATCAAGTTGATCACCAGACGCCGCATACTCGTGACGAAATCTATGTGGTTGCCGCGGGGAGCGGGACGTTTATCAACGGTGAACAACGCCATGAATTCGAAGCCGGCGAAGTTCTCTTCGTTCCCGCTGGAGTCGAGCATCGATTTGTCGACTTTACCGATGACTTTTCGACTTGGGTTTTCTTTTACGGACCTGAGGGTGGCGAAGCTAATGAGTGAATAAATGGCTCATGCAGAGCCACAGAGACGAATATTTTGAGCCTCAACTCTGAGTCTTTGTGGCTCTGCGTGATGATACTTTCTTGCCGATCGAGTTTCGACTTAAGAATGGAAATGCTGCTATTGCTTCAAAGAGAACTCATTCGAGTCAAGTGCATCCAAGAACTCTCGGTTGGTGTCGAGCAAGTTCGGAAGATCGAGCATTTCCATTCCCGTCAGCCACTGAATAGATGCAACTTCTAACGGGTTCGGTGTGATCACCTGATTGGGTTTTATCGTAGCCATGCACCAATGCAATTCAAATCCTCGAACGGAATCGCTGCGCCAAATGGTTTCACCAGCTTCGACTTCGATTGAAAGTTCTTCTTGCATCTCGCGAACAAGCGCTTCGGCTATCGTCTCACCCGGTTCGACGCCGCCACCCGGAAAACAAATCTTGCCGGGTGCTCGAACCGTTTCCGACCTCAGAATAGTCAGAAACTTATTGCCGTCTTGAATAACGGCAACTGCGGCTTGGCGATTGGGAAGCGTGATGGATCTGCTCGGCATGAGATTTGAAAAAAATGTTGTGCGGACAATTCAAAGAACCGCATCAATCAGTTCACGAATTTCTCGAGAACGATAGCTCGGTTGAGTTGGGATTCTGAGTAAAGGCAGTCCGGCCGATTCAAATGCTGAGTTAACAAAAATATCGCGTTCGATTCGGTCAGGGCGATTGTGAGAAGGGTCGTCCAATTCGATGCAGACAATCGGCTCAAGTGAACCAGGATCGCAAAGCACGAAATCAATGTGCTTGGCGAGGATCTTGTTCAACCATTTTCGACGTTGCTTGTGTCCTGATTCAACTCGCAATAAATCCGCGATTCGAACCATGGCGAAAATCTCAAAATCGTCTTGAACGGACTTGGAAAGCGACTTGTAGAAACGAAGTTCAGTCTTAGTGACGAGTTGCCCGCGTGCGACGTAGGGTAGCTTTGCCGGCGCAGCCCAAGTCCGCATCAACAGCAAAATGGCGGCGACGATTCCAGTGCCGACCCAAAACTGCCACCAATCAATAAACACGCTTGTTAAGAATTCGGACAATCCAGTCAACTTTCGCAAATCAAATTTCGCCATCTTGCGGCGCGTGGATCCGAATCCACGAACCAAAAAACGTTATCGCCTGTCAATCAAACTCTATTCCAAAACTCGGCTTGCACGTAAGATAGTCGAAGCGGACTGGATCGGCCAAGTTGAGTTCATTGGGAATTGTTCAATCAGTCAACGATTGGCCCGAAATTATTGTTTTTTGACGACGTAAAATTCAAACTGACGAATCATCGATGCAAGGCACTCAACTCAAAAATTTAAAACTGGGCAACGTTGAAATTGGATTCCCAATTGTTCAAGCGGCATTGTCTGGCTACAGCGATTGGCCAATGAGAGTGATCGCTCGTCGTCTGGGTGCTCCCTATACGATTTGCGAAGTCATGCTTGACGATTTCCTGGTCAATTTGAAAGAGCGAAAACGCACTAGCCATTTTCTTCATATCTCTGAAGAAGAGCATCCGGTTGGCGGGCAATTGATGGGCGCGGAGCCTGAGCAGTTCGCACTTGGCGCCTTAAAGCTGGTTGCCGCAGGCTTTGACGTGATCGATGTCAATTTCGGTTGTCCCGTGAAAAAAGTTCTTGGTCGATGTCGGGGAGGTTTTCATTTGGGGCAGCCCGACGTCGCGCTGGATATCGTGAAACGGACCAGAGACAACGTGCCCGACGATATTCCTGTAACCGTGAAGATGCGGCGCGGAATTGATGACACTGAAGAAAGCCGTGACAACTTTTTCGAAATCCTGGATGGTGCATTCAAGATCGGCGTCGCTGCCATTACTGTTCATGGTCGAACGGTAAAGCAGCGATATATAGGGCCAAGCAAATGGGAGTTTCTCAAATCGCTTAAGCAACATGTTGGCGACAAAATTATTCTTGGTAGTGGCGATCTTTTTACCGCTCAAGATTGCCTCGATATGATTGAAGAAACCGGGGTCGATGGAGTTACAGTTGCTCGAGGCGCGATTGGTAACCCTTGGATTTTCAATCAGGCACGAGCTTTGTCGGAAGGGAAGCCACTGCCAGATCCGCCGTCCTTGTTGGAGCAACGCGAAGTCATGCTTGAGCATTACGTCTTGGCTGAATCTTTGTACGGCGAAAGTCGGGTGGGGAAGTTGATGCGCAAATTTGGAATTAAATATTCAATTTTGCATCCCGAACATGAAGCCGTTCGTAAAGGCTTTGTCAGAATCCGTAGTCGTGCGGAATGGGAAGCGGTGCTGGATCAGTTTTACAGCGAAGACTTACCAGGCTGCCATCCAGACGGTCGAATGCACAAAGCCCAAGGAAGTTGTGCTTCTTGAATGACTCCAACATCAAATTGGAGTGAACGATTGTTTCATTCATAACAATTTAATGAGGCAGTTGACGGTTTTGCGGTTTCAGATGCTGTGCAAAAGTTGGTTGTTGACGTAGACTTAGCTCTCAGAATTTTGGGCAGGTTAAGTCATAAGTAATGTCTGGCGAAAAGAAAAACTTCAGCTCTGAACCTAGTAGCTTTGCAACGAAGTCGGTCAATTCTAGTCCCTTAGAATCAAGCGGGGACTTCGAATATTCAGGTTCCATCGAACGTAAATCGATTGGGCGATTTGAAATCACCCGGCAACTTGGAAAGGGTGGCTTCGGTTTCGTTTACCTTGCGAAAGATCCGTCGCTAAACCGGTTGGTCGCGATCAAGGTGCCCCGCTGGGATAAGCCGCTCAGTCAAAAAGCAATTGATCGATTCCAGGTTGAGGGGCGGATGCTCGCTCAGGTCAACCACGCATCGATTGTTTCGGTCTACGACGTTTCGATGACCGATGATGGAATTCCGTTTGTAGTGATGGAATTTGTTGACGGAATCACTTTGTCGGAGGTGTTAAAGGAAAAGGAGTTGACCACTGAAGAGTCGCTTCAATTTCTGCTGGCGATTGCGGAGGCTCTTAAACAAGCTCACAAGTCCGGGTTGATTCATCGTGATTTCAAACCTGCAAACGTGATTATCAAAAGCGACGGACAAATTTCACTCGTGGATTTTGGCCTCGCGCTCCATGATGATTTGACACCAACCGAAGTCGAGAATAAGTCGATTGCCGGGACACCAACTTTCATGGCTCCCGAGCAACTGCGTGGCGAGAATCACCTGATCGGTGGGCAGACCGACATTTGGGCGTTCGGTGTTACGATGTATCGGATGCTCGTCGGTGTCTTCCCATTCAAAGGCAAGTACAAGGAATTGTCGCGGGCCATCAGGTACAAGAATCCCCGTCCGCTTCGGCAATTGAATGAGACGATTCCAAAACAGCTTGAGTTGATTTGCCTTCGTTGTTTGCAAAAGCTGATGGAAGACCGATACCAATCCATGATGGACGTGATCGAGGAGATCAAGGCATTCATGGAAGAGTCGTCGGAGTCGACAGAAGAAGATCAGGTCGATCTATCTGCGTCACCATCGATTCGTAAACTTAAAGAACTATCGCCTGATGATTCACGAGTGTCTGAATCGGCTTCCCGGACCAAAAGATCTGCTTCAACGAGTGAATCGACAGGACTTGGATCCGCTGATCTGGAACGCATCACGCTTGTGCCGAAGGGCCTTCGTTCTTTTGATCAAAACGACCGTGAGTTCTTTTTAAGGCTATTGCCAGGGCCCACTGATCGACATGGGTTCCCAGAATCCATCAGGTTTTGGATCGCTCGACTTGATCAATCTCAGCAAGTTGAAGCGATCAAAGTGGGAATCATTTATGGACCATCAGGTTGTGGAAAAAGTTCGTTCGTACGAGCCGGCCTGATTCCTAATTTGACGGACTGCGTTATTCCGATTTATGTCGACTGCACCCAAGACGACTTGGCTCGTCAAATCGTGCTTCAGATTCGACAAGAGTTACACAGCGTGCCGGAAGATATTTCTTTGACGGATTTGTTGAAGGATGTACGTCGAGGTAAGTACGTGCGCGATGGAGACAAGCTCCTGTTGGTCTTGGATCAGTTTGAGCAATGGCTTGAAGGGAATATTGAGTACGCCGAAGCTGAGTTGACGGATGCGCTACGACAGTGTGACGCGAAGTCGGTACAAGCATTGTGTTTGCTTCGCGACGAGTTTTGGCTGAGTGCTTCTCAGTTTATGAAGTGCCTTGATCAAAGGATTGAAGAAAGCCGAAACGCAACGGCGTTACCCCTTTTTGATCAGCGACATGCCAGGCGAGTGTTGGAGGCATTTGGTCGGGCATTCAACAGGTTGCCACCTTTCGATCAAAAGCTCTCAACTCAACAGAAAAAATTTATCAAGGAAGCAGTTGCCTCTCTTTCGAATCGTGGCAAAGTCATTTGTGTTCACTTGGCCGTGTTTGCGGAAACAGCCAAGAATCAGCCTTGGAATATTGCTGATCTCAAATCCATAGGTGGCTGGGAAGGAATTGGCAGAGAATACGTGGCGGGGATCTTCGAAGATCCAGCGACACCGGGGTACATCACGAAAAATGCGGCTGATTGTTGGGAGATTTTACGGCAGTTGTTGCCGACACTTGAAACGGAACTAAAAGGAAAGACTGTTTCGCGGGCGGAGCTCCAGAGGTTGTCGGGACTTGATTCTCAACCGACTAAGTTCAACGAGTTGATGGAGTTTTTGGAAGTCGACTCCAAACTGGTTTCTCGATTCGAGAATACGGACGCGATTCATCTTCACAAAGATGATGCAGGTTCGGAAGTTGCCACTCATCATCTTTACGGTTTGACCCACGATTTTTTGGTCAAGCCGATCCGCAGTTGGGGAATGGCCAAGCAACAAGAATCTCGTCAGGGTCGCGCGGATGTTCTGATTAACAGTCTTTCGGAGCAATGGTCTGCAACGGGAAGCGAACGGTATCTACCTTCCAATTGGGACTTTGGTCGGATGCTGCTGTTCGGAAGTCGAAACAGTAAAAAGAGGTGCGCTGGCTATTGGAGCAAGGCAAAACAACGTGCTGCAAAAAGAATTGGTTTCGTTGGAGCGGTCTCTGCATTAGTTCTAGCGGCAGTTTTTTGGGTGCAATCGAGCCGATCTCATGATGAGTCGATCAGGTTAACTCAGGACTACATGAACTGCGAATCGGAGGAACTCAGCAAGTCCTCTGAGTTGGCTTTTAAAAATATTTCGCCCGCCGAGTCTTTGCTGCGAGAGAACTTGAGTGCGGTCGTCGTAAAGCGACGAACGAGAGCAGCAACAGCTCTGCTGAAGATGGACCAGAGCCAATTCGATTTAAGAAAGATTGTGATTGCCGATTTTGCGGCGATTCCTTCTGAAGAGTTGACTTGGTTTCATCAACAA
>CAYMFZ010000397.1:0-5889 GCA_964389585.1 uncultured Pirellulaceae bacterium
AGGGTGAAACGCTCGATCGACAGCTACAACCAACAGCGGAACGATTGGATCGAAAAAGTCGATGATGAAGTGACGTCGATGGTAGAGTCAAGCGGCATCGATGTCCCTGACGACGCTCCGATGAACACCGACCCCCGGCTGCACCATCGACCGGTTGTCAATCCTGGCGTTGCGAATTTATCATTTGAAAGAACAGCTTGAGCGAACCGATGCCACACAAGATCATCGCGAATCCGTCGAACACAAAATCGCAGTCTGCTTGTTGCAACAAAACGACTTGAAAACTTCGCTCAGCCAACTGCTGGAAGACATTTTTTCTGGTCGCAAACGCCATCGGACGTATCGACAGTTTAAGATGTACAACGACCCAACTCTTAATCCGTATCTCTACAAATCAAAGTCAACTGGTGCTAAGACTGCGCCGGCCGCCCAGTAAACATGACAACGCCAGAGGATCTCACGACGAATTCAAAAAGTGAATCAGCGCTGAGAGGTATGGCGGATGCCAATCAAGACGCGAAAACTTCCGTATCAGGTGTTTCGAAAGAGCAACGGAATGAAGAACCTGTTGGCCAAGTTAATGAGCCAACTCGGTTCTCGCGTTTGCTGAATCCTACGCTCAGCAAAATTTCGCGTCTAATCGAATTGGCGGTAGTTGCTGGGTCCTTGCTTTCGATTGCGCTGTTTGTGCTTTCGTTTCTTGGTCGCTACTCGTTTATCGCCGAGCTATTTGGGAACTTTCGGTTTCAAATCATGCTGATGCTCATTGCTTTTGCGGTTGCAGCAGCTTGCTTTGGCAAGAAAAAGCTTTCAGCAATCGCGGCGCTCGGGGCGGCTTGGAGCCTTGTTGGGATCCTGTCCATTTTTGTTCCGTCTTCCAATCCACCACCCGGCCCAACTTCGTTGAGACTAATGTCCTTCAACGTGTTGGCTTCGAATTTCAGCTCGATAGATGTTGTTGACCAAATCCGCGAGGTTGATCCAGACGTTCTAGTTGTTCTTGAGTACGCGAGAAATTGGCACATGATTTTGGATTGCCTCAACGACGAGTACCCGCACGCCATTCGAATTCCCCGTTGGCACGGTTTCGGAGTCGCGGTTTTCAGTAAGTACCCGCTGTCTGAAACAACAGTTCACCAATTGACCGAAAACACGACTGACAATCCTATGGTTGTTACCAACGTTAATTTTGGCGATCAAAAAATTCGACTTGCGGCGATTCATGTCGTCTCACCGACGTCAAAATTTCGAATGCAAGTTCGCAACGAACAGTTTTTGGAGGCAGCGGAATTGATGACTGAGAGCGACATGCCAACCGTCATCATGGGCGATTTCAACTGCGTTCCTTGGTCTTCATACCTGAGAGAATTCGCCCAAACGACGGGTTATCGAGAAACGCGCCAAGGTTTCGGAATTCAGATGACTTGGCCCAATCACAGAAAGTGGATGGGAATTCCTATCGATCACGCTTTTGTTTCAGATGACATTCACGTTCACGACCGAATTCGCTGCGAGCCGACTAGCTCTGACCACCGCGCGATCTACTTGGAAGTGTCGACTGCAAGGAAGAAAGACGTTTCGGCTAGTTCAACAGAATGACTTTGAAGCAGAAACGGTCGACTGCACTTTGGCAAAACGCAATTCCCAATCAAGCAGCCTGTCGCTTAGTCAAATTCAACTGATCAATCATTTGATCACAAGCTGAAAAAACATCGCTCGCCAAGATATCGCGCATCGCGTCGTTGTCGGCATTGCGCCGTTTTCGACAACTTCCAGACTGATACCATTTTTGAACCGCAATATGCTGGTCGCCATAAGCACCCGAATCTTCAGGCCTCGTGGTCCCAAACAACCCAACACATGGCGTTCCAACGGCGGTCGCAATATGCATTGGCCCCGTATCACTTCCGACGAAGAAAGTCGCCAGACTCGTCAACGCGGCGAGTTCTTTTAGGCTCGTCTTGGGCGCAATCACTGAAGCCGATGTGTCGAAATCATGAATCGTGTTTGCCATCACGCGCTCTTCTTCCCCCGCCCAAACGACCACACTCATCAGCCCCTGATGACGCTTGAGGTAACTGGCCACGGCGCCAAAGCGATCCATCTCCCACCGCTTCGAAGCCCAACTTCCGCCCGGATTGATCAAGACAAATTCCTTGGTGATGCCAAGTTCACCAATTTGCGTTCTGATCGATTTAAGGCTCGATTGGCAAACGGGAAGTTCCATTTCAGAACGCGAAACTTCATTGTTTGGAATCCCAATCAATGACAAGATCTCCATCGAACGATCAACGACATGTGAAGAACGGGGTTCCATGAGTTCGTTGTTAAGGTAGGTAGAAAGCTCACGCCCCCAACGTCCCTTCGCGCCAATCCGTTTGGGTGCTCCGCTCAACCAGCCGAGCAAAGCGCTTTTCGATATCCCTTGTGGATCAATTGCGATATCGAAACTGTAACTCTTAAGTTTCTTTGAAAGCGAGAACCAGTTTTTTGGTTTGCTCATCCAGCTCTTGGGGATCATTACGATCTCGTCAATCGCGGGATGTAATTCCAGAAGTTGTTGCGTTGGAGACTCTACCGCCCAAGCGATAAACGCGTTTGGAAATTTGGCTCGAATCGCAACCACCATCGGCAGCGTCAAAACGCAATCGCCGATATGACTGAGGCGCGTGATTAGAATTCGTGGCGATTGTTGGACATCCATGTCGAACCTTAGCAAAGCTTTGATATTTCAAACCAAATCGTAGCCAAGAACCAATGGTCAACCAACAGCGATTGGCGTCCGTACCCTCGGTAATTTTGTTATTTCTCAATCACGCTGCTGCTCTCGCGCAACAATTTGCCAACCACAATTGCTGCAATCACTGCGAAAAACAGAGCAGCTCCACCACATATCGCGGCCTCGCCATAATGTTGAAAAATGATATTCCCGATACAGGGAAGCACAGAATACACAATCCCAGTCGCGCTGAGTGCTCCAACAATCGAGAGCCCAACATTTTTGTCTTGTTGAATATCGCGATTGCGATCTGCAACTGGTTTCCAAAACGGGCCACCAGGACGGACTTTGCGAAAAAACAGATCGAGCGTGTCTTTGGATTCGGGTTTCGTCAAAAATGTAACGACCAGCCACAACATGATTGTCAGAACCGCAACGACGAGCATTTGAACTTCCGAACGAAACGGATCAAAGCCTTGTGCTGCCAGTTTTTGCTTCAACTCAACCGGAACGTCTCCAACCCAACTTCCGGTGTACAGGAATTTGATGACTGGCGGATAAGCTAAAAAGAAAATAAGCGATCCAATCATTGACGAAATTTCACTCCAAGCATTAATCCTCCACCAGAACCAACGCAGCATAAACACGGCGCCCGTTCCCGCGCCGAGCGCGAGCAAGATCTTCCACGCCGCGTCAATTGGCGTGTTGGCCATTAGCACTGAAGCGACCGCACCAGCGATTAGAACAATTAACGACGCGTAGCGAGAGGCTTTCGTGAGCTGCGCGTCACTCGCTTGCGGTTTCATAAAACGTTGGTAGACGTCACGAACTAAATACGAAGCTCCCCAGTTCATTTGCGTACTCAGCGTTGACATGAACGCCGCGAAGAAAGTCACTAACAACAACCCACTCAGCCCTGGCGTGCTGAGATCACGCATGACCATGGGAAATCCAACTCCCGAATCGAAGCTTGAATCCGCAATTTCGCCGGCCCGCAATTCCGGGTACATCGCCAGCGCCGCGAAAGCCACGATCAACCACGGCCAAGGACGAATGCAATAGTGAGCGATCTGATACCACAACGTTGCCAACAAAGAATGACGCTCGTCTTTGCAAGCCGCCATTCTCTGCACGACGTAGCCGCCGCCACCTGGCTCGGCCCCGGGATACCAAGTCGCCCACCATTGAACGAGCAGCATGATCATGAAAACGTAAACGGGCATCCATGCGTTGGCTCCGGTCAGGTTTGGAATAAAGTCGAACGCGGCTGCTCCGCCTTCGCCAAAATTCTCGATAACCTTGGCCTCAAGCGCGGGAGCGCTTCCAAAGTGGTCGATCGCTAGATATGCCAAAGCGATGCAGCCAAACATCGCAAAACAAAATTGCATCGCATCGGCAATCGCGACTCCCCACATCCCTGAAAGCATGCCATAAAAAGCGACCATCACCAACGTCGCAAAAATGATCAGCCACGACCGCAGCTCTAATGCAAACTCGGCTGGAGAAAGAGTCTTTGCGACTGACAAGTAGTCCTGGATCGTCGTGGCCAAATTCACTTCGAAATTCGAGGCCGCGACCCCGTAGAGAATCGTTTCGTTAAGCACCGTCACCATCGCAGTCGTAACCCAACCGATGATGATCGGGTTCACGATCATCGCGACGTAGATCGCTCGTGTGCCTCGCAAAGCGGCAGCGGGCTTTCCCGAGTAGCGCATTTCGACGAGTTCGACATCAGTCATCACCCCCGCGCGTCGCCAAAGTTTCGAGTAAACGAAAACCGTGACCATTCCACCAAGTGCAAACGCCCACCAGACCCAGTTGCCTGCCATTCCGTCTTGAATCGTTAGCCCTACAACCGCCAATGGAGTGTCTGCAGCAAACGTCGTCGCAACCATCGAGGTGCCCGCAATCCACCAAGGCAAAGAGCGCCCCGAAATGAAATACTCGGTGATGTTCTTGCCAGCACGACTGCGAAACCAGAATCCGATTCCCAGCATCACCACAAAGTAAAGAACGATAATCGCGTAGTCGATTGTGGTAAGCAGCATAGCCAACATCTGAAACAGATTAATAATTGAAACGTTGCTAAGTGAAGCAACTTCTTACTCGTAATCTTAATCCTATTCTCACCCCGGCACACAGCCCCGATGTTTGCTCGGAATCTACGGCACAATCGAGTGGTTTATCCAAATCGAATATGGTTATTTGTTCATTGTAGTGAGCCGTAGGCGCTAGCCTCGGGCCAGCAAATCTCAACGGCCTATTTTGCTTGTTTGTTCAGGCCCGAGGCTTGCGCCAACGGCTCACAAATTTTGGCGCATGCTCTTAAACTAAAACTGAACTGACAGGGGCCATGTTTACGCCAGCATAAGCATGCTCACGACAAGCGTGAGCATGGCACCCAGTGAGGCATGGCACCCAGTGAGGCATGGCACCCAGTGAGGCATGGCACCCAGTGAGGCATGGCTCCAAGCGGTACGGTCGAATCAGATTTGACAAAGCACTACCTACTTGCCTCATCCAAACGGTTTTTTGCAATCTTGATATAGTCCCGATTGCAATCAATCGCGACAAAACTCCGATTCGAATTTCGGGCAGCGATCGCCGTTGTCCCAGCTCCCGAGAACGGATCCAGCACAACGCCTTTGGGAGGGCAACTTGCGTTCAAACAAGTCTGCACCAACGACTCCGGGTAAACTGCAAAATGGGCTTCGCGAAATTTCGATAGTGAAATCGACCAGACCGTTCGCTTGTTACGGCCTTTGGGATGAAAAGCTTGATCCCAGCGCCCGTCATGCAAATTGTTGTCGCCACCGTTCTTCCCTTTTTCAGGTGTTCCTCCCCGTTTTCCGAAATGCCCACGTCCGCCTTTCATTTTTGACTTCTCAGAAAAAGTCACGTGAGGTTCGCGAACCGCATCCGCATCGTAGTAGTAATCCTTTTTCGAATTACTGAAGAAGAAAATGTACTCGTGGTCCGTTGTTGGTCGAGTCTTCACGCTGGAAGGCATCGCGTTGGGTTTGTGCCAAATGCAATCGCTTCGCAACACCCAACCAACATCTTTCAACGCCAGACAAACTCGCCACGGCGTTCCCAGCAATTCGCCTTTGACGTACTTGTCTCCAATGACCACCCAGGCCGAACCAGTCGGTTTAACCACACGTTTAAGT
>CAYMFZ010000398.1:0-5875 GCA_964389585.1 uncultured Pirellulaceae bacterium
CGAAGGCTGAAGCTCCTGCAGAAGAGAAGCCAGCAGCCGAGGAAAAACCGGTTGAAGAAAAACCAGCCGAAGAAAAGGCTGAGTAAACGAAATGCGTTTTGACATACTCACTTTGTTTCCCGATATGTTTCCGGGATACATGAGCCAGAGTATTTTGAATAAATCCATTGAACGTGGACTTGTTGAAATTCACGTTCATAACATGCGGGATTGGGCGAGGGGTCGACACAACAAAATCGACGACACGCCTTATGGTGGCGGGCCGGGGATGATCTTGATGGTCGAACCAGTCATTAACTGTGTCCGCGATGTACAGGCGATGACTTCCGAACCCGGAACTGTGATCGTAACAACACCTCAAGGCAAACGGCTGAATCAGCCGATGGTCGAGGAGTTAGCAGTCAACAAACGGATGATTTTACTTTGTGGGCGGTATGAGGGGTTCGATCAACGTGTGATCGACATTCTCCAACCGCAAGAGGTTTCGATCGGGGATTACATCCTCAATGGCGGCGAGGTCGCTTCGATGGTCTTGGTCGATAGTCTTGTCCGCATGGTGCCAGGTGTATTGGGTGATGAGCAAAGCAGTTGGGATGACTCGTTTTCGCGAGGAAACCGAATGCTTGAGTATCCACAATACACTCGTCCAAGAGAATTTGAGGGGCAGAACGTTCCTGAGATTCTCTTAAGCGGCAACCACGGTGAAATTGAACGTTGGCGTAAAGCCAAGAGCTTGGAGAATACGAAAAATAAGCGAAGCGATTTGTTGGAAGATTAATCAACCAACTTTTCTTTCGCCAAATAACATAGAACAAACTTGCGTCACTGACGCGAATTATAGAGGACAAAAAGATGACACAAAAAATTATGGAACTTGCCGAGAAAGACAGCTTGCGAGCCGACGCTCCTGAGTTCGAAATCGGCGACACGGTCGATGTTCACTGCAAGATTCTTGAAGGCCAAAAGTCTCGAACTCAGGTCTTCAGTGGAACCGTTATCGGTCGCAGCGGAAGCAGCATTCGCGAAATGTTTACCGTTCGCCGAATTGTCGCGGGACAAGGGGTTGAGCGAAAGTTTCCTGTTCATTCACCACGAATCGAGAAAATCGAAGTCAAGCGATCATCCATCGTGAAACGTGCGAAGCTTTATTACCTTCGCGACCGCGTCGGAAAAGCTGTCCGCTTGAAAGAGCGACGCAAGTAAGGCAGCTTTCACAGTCCAGTTTGGCATAGGACAGTTGGGTCTCAACTGTTCTATGTTCAACACTGCTCGACCAAAGACTTTTTCCCAAGAGTTTGACCGGGGGCGGGAAAACGTTTTGGTGGGTAACTTCTGCCGGAAGTTTCCAAAACTCATGCAAGGCCCAATTTCAGTAAGCGTCTTGCCAAATAAAGAAATCCACTTATCGAATCGGTAACTCACGGCAAGAGTCACCCACTCTACTTCGCTTCGGTACTTTCAAGGCTACCGTTTTTTCAAAGCGACTTCATAATTTTCCTGGTTTGCAGTCCAGAAAATTTCAGATGGCGTGAGGCCCATATTCCGTGTGCAATGGCCCATTTCTTATCCCCTATGCCCATTGTCAATTTGGAACTTCCTTCAGTTCTCCTGAGTTTTGGAATCCATTTGTGGCGACCCAGCATTTCATCATATAAGCTTTTGGATTAACAAATTCTCTTGTTAATCAATTTACATTCGTAAAACCAAACCACTCGGAAGACAGATGAACATCGGCGGCATTATTGGCGGATCAATCGCAGCAATCATTGGAGCAGCAGCCTAGGCAGCCATCGCCCACTTTGGCCAAGTCGAAATCGGATATCTTGCTTGGGGAATCGGACTCTTAGTTGGCCTTGGTGTTTCCGCAGGCTCGCGTTCTGGAGGATTGGGGGCGGCGGCTGTTGCAGTTCTTCTGACAGTGCTTTCGCTTCTGGGTGGTAAGTATGCGGCGGTGAAGCTTGCCGTTCGCGGCATCGATGCTGCAATCCCAGCCTTCAATATGGAAGATGAAGATGTCAAGATTCGAATGGCGGACATTTCTATCAGGGAATCTGGCCAAGATCCGTCAATGCTTAAATTTCGTAATGGAACAAGTTTTGAAACTGCAGAGTCACTAAAGGACTATCCACCAAAAATTGCCAAAGGAATTGAAAAGAGTTTCAAACAAATGTCGGTTGAAGAAATTGAGACCGTCAAGGAAGAAGCGGAGGCGGAGTATGACCAAATAGTTTCCGCATTTGAGTCGGAGGCTACTAAGCGAGGATTTGCAGATTCCTTTAGTGCGTTTGACATCCTCTTCTTTCTGCTTGGAATTTTCACCGCAGGTAAAGTTGCGTTGAGCGATGTGATCGATGGTTCAAACGACTGAAATGCGTCAGAGCTAAAGTGCATCGTTGTGAACTACGTGCATCGTAGTGATCCGCGACGCGTAAGCGGCCGGGCGCATGAACCCAGGGAATCACGTCCCATCAGCCTTGCGGTGCGAACTGGTCAAACCAGCTTAGCCGGACCACATGGCCGTATGAGATTGGTTTTGATCGCACCAACTGAAGTCCGGCCAACTCCAAAGCCAAACGCCTCAATGCGTTTGGCTTTTTTCATAAGTACGCAGAATGGTTGTTTCCATCAATTCAAAAATTTCGGAATCAGCTTGCCCAGGCAGAATAGTGACCTAGATTTCACTAAACTGTATCCACGATTGGGCCCAATCCAGTGAACGAACGAGTCTTGAAAAACGTAAAAGTCAGGGCGATTTGTCTCGCAGCAATGCTGTTGCCAGTGATAGGAGTCATTGGCGCGAACCTCGACAAGATCGTCAAGGAAGACAAAAAGAAGGGCACGCTCCTCTACTTCAAAGCCTCTGGCTGAGGCAGTCGCAATTGTAATTCTGCGGTCGCAGATTTAGTCAAAGAAGGCTATCCGATTCGGACAATCACTCGCAGCCAAACGGATATGTGGAAAAAGCACAACATCCGACGCGCTCCAGCTTACGTGTTCACATCAAATGGAATCGCCAAATCAAAACACAATGGGCGGTTGTCTCCGGCACGCATTAAATCCTATTGGCAAACGATTAGCTTTTAATTGTGCCTTCATTGGCGACAGAGGGCTCTTTGGTAGTTGCAAGTGCAACGAGCGTTCAAACGATCTCAATGCTCACTTTCACCGAGTGATTACTTTTTCTTGAACAGAGAATTGAACCGCGACATTCTGCTTTTGATGTAATAGAATCGACGAATCATTTGGTTGGTTAGCTTTTGATTTCGTAGTTGGTTCACTGATGAATTCTATACTTGGATCATTCCGTCTCTGTCGGTCTTTGCTTACCCTTCTGCCTGCCTGTCTGGCGATCTCGCTGTTTTTAACTTCGGCGGCATTGGGACAAGACGAAATCAAAATTGGTGACAAAGTCCAATTTGAACACAGGGGTGAAACGTACTCTGGCTTCGTAGAGCATTCGCCGCTACCCGGAAAATTCATGGTTCGCTACACAGCGGCAAATGACCGCGTCGAAAGAACGCGCGTAAAACATCTGCCCCTAGACGAAATGACGAAGATTGCAGATGGAGACGAAGCAACAACGACCAACAACGATGCACTCAATCCAAATCCGATGCGGAAATGGAATGAGGGCAATGAAAACGAATTGAGTGGAAGATATGTCAAAGTCGACGACAATCAGGTCTTCGTTGAAAAACAAGATGGCACCAACGTTTCGCTGGATCTATCTACGCTTTCGGAGTCAGACAAATCGTACGTCACCAATTTCGAACGCAACAATTTGGCCCGGCGAAAGATTACCGCCAAACCAACAGTTCCCTTTGTCTCCAACCGAAGGAAGCTCAAGCCCAACGGTTGGGACTTCAAACACGACACAAGCGAAACCGTTGACTTCTCGTTACCCGAGGTTTCGCTTTCACTTAAGACCGCTGTTGGATTCGGTGCCCAAGGTCGTGTCCGCTATTGGGGCGGCGGAAGCCCAGCGTCAGGTGGTTCAGAGGCTCGGCGAGGAAGTCGAGGAAGGCGAGGTGGACGCGGCGGGGGTTCGGGCCGTGTTCCCCTTGGCGACTCAGGTTTTAGCCGCCCGAAAGTTTTGGATTACGATTTCAGCCAATGGGTAATGGCAGGCGACGGCCAACGTTGCTTTCTGATTGCCAATAGTAGCTTCGATCAAGGCTGCGTCATTCAAGGGCTTAATTTTGCAACAGGTGAAATTGAATTCAATGAGGAAATCGACGGCCAAGGGTTGGGGATTTCGACCGATGGAAAGTTGGTTGCGTTTCTACAAACGAGTCGAAACGGCCAAGAACGCGGTGAGCTTATCATCAAAGAAGTAGGCGAAGCAGGCAATGTAATTGAGCGACTAACAGTCAAATCTTTCATGGATCCATCCGGATTCGGGCCGGTGGGTGGTTACTTCATGAATAAGACCATCCTGGCAACGATTGGCCAGCGAATTGTCGCGATGGATGTGAATCGAAAGTCTGGATATTGCACTCCAAATTTTCCTCGAAACGCGCGGCTTCAAGAAACAGCAATTAGCCCGAATCGAAAAATCTTGGCGATGGCTTCCGATGGTGGGATTTTTCTGTTTGACATTTCGAGAGCTAAACCAGTTGGAACGATTCAGTTTGAGAATGCGGATTTTGGTAAGATTGCGTTTTCAAGTGACGGAACGAAAATCGCCCATGTTTCGGTGCTAAGCGGCATCCGGACTTATGATTTGAATAACGGCAACCAATTGAAAAGCCACGTTTCTGATGGGGCGTTCTTTTCAAAGTCATTGTCTTGGCCACACCCTCGTTTTCTGATGCTCGACAACAAGTCGCTGTTTGATTTGGAGTTGGGCGTTATCGTTTGGCGCTTTCAGCATTTGGGCGACATTTTCAATCCGATGTTTCACATGGGCGGCGCGACGTTTTTGGCAAACGGCAAGAGTGGATCCATGACCCCCGTCTCATTGCCTCTCCAGCGGATCGAAAAATCCCTTGATGGCCTTTCGATTGAAGATTCTACGGTCCTTGAGGAAGGTGATGATTTTGCCGTGAGTATCGACTTGCCATTCGGCGCCGGCGAAGAAGAAAAGATCTTTGCAAGTTTTGAAAAGCAATTGAAAGCACGCGGCATCACGTACAACGAGAATTCAAAAAATGTTTTTCATTGCTTTGTTGAAGATGGAACGCCCGACTCCGCAATCATTCACATGTCGAGAACGGATGAAAACGATACGGTTACTGTAAATTTCACGCCATCCAAGAGTCGCGTGCAACTCTTGATTGACGGTGATACTAAATGGCAGCATGTGCGCAACAACACTTTTGTTGGAGGGACTTTGACGGGCAACGGAAACGAGACTCCGCAACAGGCTGCCAACCGTGTTTGTAGCCCCCAAGCCTCCCACTTTTCTGGCCTACGATTCCCTGGCCGATTCATGCTTTTCCCAAACGGCAGAGATGTCATGGGAGAAAGTCGTATTACTCAAGATGGAGTCACGGACATCGATTGAGGCATTCAACCAAACGAAACGATTCCGCACCGTTCAACGACACGAAAACACCATGAACAACAATCAAGCAAAATCTATCAATCTTCAAGTCACGTTTGTCAAAATTATCCGGTTCAGTTTGGCTGGTTTTGCTTTCACCTTGATGTCAGCCTGTTGGTTGATTGGAAACGCTGGTGCCCAATCTGTTCAAACTGCGCCGACAACTAAGAATCAGGCGACGCAAGCCGATCAAAAAGAAACAGCAGCTTCCGCAAAACAAGACTTGGTCAACCGGATGACAAAGCCCGTCAGACGCGGGATCAGACGAGAGATTCCACTGCCTCGGGGAGTCGCAAAGGCCTACCAAAACGAAACGCGGGACTTCAGTGG
>CAYMFZ010000399.1:0-5858 GCA_964389585.1 uncultured Pirellulaceae bacterium
GTGTAGGCGATTTGTAAACTGGGCCTCGATTTTTTGAGGGCTTTGTAATCAGTCACCTGAAACTTGCAAACTGACAAATTCACGTAAGTTACCTTTTTGAGAACTGCCAGTATCTTGAAAATTGATTGGTCGATCTCAGTGTCTTTGAATTGTAGTCCTCGCAAACCTTGCATGTCTTTCAGTTTTCCAAGCGCAGCGTCTTCTACCTGGCAAGCTTCAAAGGTCAACATTTGAAGCGAAGAAAGTGGGACAAGCGATTGAATCAGCTTGGGGTCAACGTCGAAATTTTTGAACTCGATCTCTCTAAGGCTCTGCCACTTGCCTTGCTTGAGCACTCCTTCATCAAGTTCGCACCCATCAAATTTTAGCTGTTGCAAAGTGGAGTTGCCTTGGATGTCGCTAATGAGATTGGCATCAATAGACTGATCGGCGAAAACCAGACGGGTGACGTTCTCAAGATCGCGTATCAATCGAATGTCCGCATTGGACCCTTTCCAATCGTTGCCGAACTCGATGGTAATGCCAGTGCCAAGACTAAATGCACCGACCTGATTGTTAACTCGGATTCTGTTTCGAGCTTGCAGCATCAAAGCTTGTTGGATCGCAGCTCGTTGAGCATCCTGGGGAGAGTTGGGGGTGGATGCTAAAGAGCTTTTGTTTTCAGCCAACTTCTTAGTTCCAAACACTCGTTCGCGATTCTCATCTGTATTGGATTCGAGAATTGATTTTATTTCCGCTTTGATTTCTTTATCTGAAAGCTTGTTGGCTGCTTTTTTGATTCGGCGTTTTCCAGGTTGGATTTTTGTGAAGCCGTTGTTAACTTCGATGACGCCTCCATTAACCATCATGAAGTTGGCTCCAACCGCTTGAAAGCCAAGCTGATCGTCCATTCCTTCAAGTGGATCGTTAACTTCGGCACCCAGTTTTTTCAGTCTTTTGATTACATCAGTTTTTCGCTTCTTGCGCCATTGTTTTTCAAGAAGCTGAAGTGAGTTGTTGAGGTTGTTGGAATGCGGGCCTACTTCGAAGCGAACATTGATCACGCCCAACGCTTTGTAAAAAACGTCTTCATCTCCATTGGTGCAGATTGCCTCAAGGGTCTTCTTGATTCGCCACTTTGTTTCAGCAGAGCATTCAAACGATTTTTCGGCTAATGGACCAATCGCACTCGCACCAAGTTTGGCAAGTTTACCAAGTGCGTCTTCTCGGATTGCAAAGTCGATGGCGTCAAGTTGTTCAATTAGTTCCGCTGTGGTTTGTTCTGTGAGCTCCGGCTGCTGAGCAGATTCGTCATTTTTCTGAATGACATTGATGCTGGCGCCAGCGGATCTTGGGGCTTCAGTGGGGTGACCGACACTCAAACTGGTAAAGAAAAGTGGATAGCAAATGGCAATTAGAATTCTCAATCGTCCCATTTCGGGTCGCTCGGAAATGGGCAAACAAGATTGCTTAAAACGAGAAACAACAGGTCGGTCGTCTGTTTTTCGAGCTTTCACATTTGGCATCGCTAGCACCTTTAATAGCCAAGGGTCGGTTGGCGGTTGGAGAGCAAAATTAATCGTAAGGAAGAGGGTGAGCCATGTCGAGTCGAACCCTTAAAAACCATGAATATTTGCTAGTCGGGAAAACAACTAGAACCGGACTAGTTTTACTTAAGAATTGTCGCCGCGAGGTCGATAAACACGAAGGACCCGAATCGGGCAAGGCTTCCCAGGTGGGAAAAGAGTTATTCAAGGAATGTCAAGGACATAGTGTCGAAATGAAAATCCACACAACTAGATTCGCTGCAATCGAAATCGAGCCTGATGACATTCTATTCTTTCGCAATGGACTCTTGGGATTCGAAGACTGTCGTCATTGGGTGCTTCTTGCCGACGCCGACAATTCTTCCGTGGCTTGGCTTCAAAGCATGCAGCACGCTGACATTGCTTTGCCAGTCGTTTCGCCTCGGCGGTTTGTTTCGGAGTATCAAGTCCGACTTGAGCCAACCGATGTTGATGTGCTCCAGCTTACATCCGTAGAGCAAGCTTATGTTCTTGGGATTGTCAGCCGTGACGAGGAGACGCTTACTTTGAACCTTCGCGCCCCGCTAGTGATCAATCTCGATCGCCGAATCGGGTGTCAAGTTGTTACGGTTGATCCACAACCGATGCAGTACGAACTGGCGACGCTTCCGGTTAACCTTCGCCGAAGTGCTTAGAGCTGACCAAAGGTCCAACGGGTGAGTTGCGAAAATTTGTCAAACCGCTCGGCGGCAAATTTTTTGGCGATGGATTTCTTTTCTGCGTATAAATCGCGTTAATAGATAGCGCACTCGAAATAGCTCGCTCACGTTTGGTCAATTTCTTTGGGCTCGCGCCAAGGTTTAAACTTGGGTGTGATGTTAACGCTGTTGCCAATCCTCTCAAAAGGATGGCTGCCGGTTTGAGTCGCGACTCCAAAAACCAACCCGGCCATGAGCCGAGTTCTCGTATTGGCTTTTGGCGGCTTGGTTCGTTTGCCGGAAAAGATGCTCTGGTCGTTACAGTCGAAACCAAATATCCGGCACGCCTGTAACAAGAGTCATTTATGCGGCTTTTCTGTTTTACTTAGCGGAAGCTGGTCGATAACGACGAAAGTCTCTGTCTGCTAGCGATTGACTTTTTCAATTGGTGACAGTTCAGATAGCCGCGGCAAAGGATTGCCTGATAGCGTTTTTCGGGTAAGTGTTGAAGATTTTCATTACTTCACTTTGCAAGCAGTAAAATATTTAGTTTGAAGGAGCCAGCCATGCTGGTCTTGTCGCGACATCGAGACGAAAGCATCATGATCGGCGATAACGTCATGATCACGATTGTGGATATTCGTGGAGACAAAGTACGTTTGGGGATCGATGCGCCTCAGGAAATTCCCGTACACCGTCAAGAAGTTTACGATGCCATCAAGCGTGAAAACGAGAAGGCAAGTCGGTTGGGGCCGTCAGAGACGCGCGATATCGGCAAATAACCAGCGACTGAGTAATTTTTGAACTAACTGGTTTGGAGTGATGTGATCTCCAATAGCTCAAGTTTGCCAGAAGCTATTTTTTACTCAGCAGATTACTAACGCTGGACAACAGGCGGTCCATCGTAAACGGCTTGTAGATGTAATCGCTTACTCCCAGCATCTCTGCGTACTCTCTGTGGCGGGAGCCCTCGTTTCCGGTGATCATGATCACTGGAACCTGCGTATCGCTGTACTGACGAAGTCGTTCTAAAACGAGAAAGCCGCTTCGTCGGGGCATCATCATATCCAGAATGACCAAGTCCGGAGTTCTGGCTTCTGCGTAAGCAACGCCTTGATTTCCATCAGTTGCGATTGAGACTGTAAATCCTTCGGCCGTTAGAGCGCAGCGGAGCGTTTCGGTAACTTCGTAATCGTCATCAACGATTAGAACATGGTGTGGGTTGGAATTTGAAATCGGTTTTTTGCTTTCACGCAACGAGGTGTTTGACATACGAAAGTGCTATTTCAATTGAGGAGACAAGGTTGCCAGAAACGAAATCGTGGATTGATGAGGCGGGTTTCTAATTGGGGCAACGACCGTTAAACCGAAAGATCATAGAAACCGCCAAAACAATTATCAATGGTCAAGTTTCGCCAAATGGCCATAAACGCGGCCAATACATCCTTTAAGGTTTTTTTGCGTGCGTTGAATCCTGTTCGGTGGCCAATTCAGGGGGATTTTCGTTCGGTGTTTACCGATTCTGGTTTCAATCGTTTCATAGGTTTGGGCGGTTTTTACAAGCTCTGAGCAAAAGATTGTGGATGTGGTGAGACTAACACCGATCAAGGTTAAATGCGTTGGCGCGAAGGATCGCAAGTCATTGTCTGTCTGTTGATTTAGGAACTTGCGATGTGGCGTGCCTTTTTTTTTGCGATTGGAACAATGCTGATCATTTTGGGCCTTGAGTGCCTCGTGACAGAACATTTCATTGTCTCGCAAGGTCGAGTGTCTAAGGTTCTTGCTAAGATTTTAGACGACAAACCTGCGAATTCAAATCAAACGATAGCGACTGCACAGCTGCCAATGGTTGGGCAGAGCCCGCTGAGCACGAGTAGGATTGGGGCGGGTAACGGTTTTGGCCCAAATGCGGGTTTACCCTTTCGAGGAAATCCGCCTGTTCAAACGTCTCGATACGGGCCTTCAAGGTTCAACGATAGTTTCGCAGGACAACAACCTCAAAACTTTTATGGTGGCACGCCTTACTCAGCAAGGGCAGCAAATTCTCCATTTAGCTTGGCTGGTTTTGGAGACAATAACGTAGTACCGACCGTACCGATTCAGCAAATTCAGACCTCACAAGATTTGCTGCGTCCCCTTGAACGCCCGCGAAGGACTCAGATGTTGACCCCCAAGGATTGGATGCCGTGGAGTTTGTTGGCGGCGGGAAGTCTCGTTGTGCTCTACACGAATTCGACTTCTCGGCGCAGCTACTCCGGCGAATAACCACCGGACAAAAAGTCGTCGCGAATTGCGATGAGGCAGTTTGGTCGCAGATTTCGTCCACGGATCCTCTTGAATTCGAGTTTTGCAATCCTCTTTTTTCCATCGCAAAGCATCTTCTCCGGTATTCTTCTTGTTTTTTATCGGGGAAAAGAATTGTTCCTTCCAGGCCAAGCGGTTTGAGGTTTTCATTTTTTTGTTTTGAAGTCATCCTATAGAGGCTCAAAATGGCAATCAGCATTGTCATTTTATTTACCCTCCGATTCGCGTGGTAAAACGCGAAGGATTTGAACTGTAGACATCAATGAATCAACCTCAAAGTATGACACTGAAGGCAACGGTTGAAGGCCCGTTTGATGATGGAAAAGGAAAAGGTAACGAGCAAAAAAATGCCTCTCTTTCCGACAGGTTTTCTTGGCCAGGTCGTATCGCGTTATTGTTGGTCGTCGTGCTTTCACCTTGGGCATTCGCCAGTGTCGAGAACTGGGCACAGCGATGGATCTCGATTGGTCTATTGTTTGCAATGGCGTTTTGGTGGTTTGAAACTGCGTTAAAGAACCGCAACAAGCAAGTCGTTCCCTACATTTCTGTTCTCGTCTTCATTGGGATTTTGATTGGACTCGTTCAGTTGGTTTCACTACCGGATTGGGCGGCCTCAATTTTTTCGGGTCGGCAACAGGAAATCTACTCGAACTTCACCGATGACCCTTCAGCAAAAGTTTCGATTTCTTTGGATCGTGAGGGAACTTGGGGGCAAATTCGTTTGCTTGTCATTGCGATGGCTGGCTTGCTGTTGGGCTGTCGCTATTTTCGAACCAAGCGAGACATCGTCCTACTTCTGTCTGTGATTACTTTCAACGGGACAGTTATCGCTTTTTTCGGAATCATCAGCAAGTTAACTGACAACGGGAAGATGTTCTGGTTTCATGAAGTGATCGGCGGAAGCGCCCATTTCGGTCCCTTTGTTAACCGGAACAACGGGGCTGGATACTTGCTAATGTGTCTGGCATGCGCGATTGGATTGTTTCCAATTCTGATGCAACGCAAGCAAACGCGCGGCCCGCGCAACATTGTTAGCAAGGAAATTCCATTTTGGCGTCAATTGAAAATTCAGTTGCTTGAATTCATTGCGGAGTTAAATGCCACCAAAGTCGCAATCTTGTTTGCGGCAATCGTAATTGCGGCAGCAATCCCATCGTCACTTTCGCGTGGTGCTGTGGTTGCGCTGCTAGTCGCTTCGATAGGGACGATTCTGATTTATGGGATGGCTCGAAAACCGAGAAATTCAACTTTCGTATTGGTTCCTTTAGTAGGGTTTGCACTTGCGCTAGCCAGTTGGATTGGATTCGGCGACGAGTTGATGACGCGCGCGTATTTGGAAGCCGTCCAAGAG
>CAYMFZ010000400.1:0-780 GCA_964389585.1 uncultured Pirellulaceae bacterium
TGGCATTGCAACCGCAAAGTTATGCGGCATCGAATCGGTGTTGGAAAAGCGAAACTCTACCGTTTTTCCAGCTTCGACCACAAGCAGTTCTTTGTCGTAAATCATACGATGTGGAATCGTTCCAATGGCGATGACACGAATGTGCAAGTTGTCCAATCGACTAACGATTTCAGTTCGATCCGCCTCTGGTAATTTGTTAGCAATCTTGCGAATGAACTCCATCGTATTGCTCGAGGTTCCAGAGGTTCGCTGAGCCGCTGGAAGACTACTGAGATAGCCAACCATGTTGTTTACGACTGGCCCAATTGAATTTACATCCCAGTTTGGTTCTTCGATCTTCTTCAGGGCTTCAATGGCGGTCGACTGGTGTTTTCCAGTTGAAAGGACCGCGGACAAGGTTTGAAATTTCTCTTTCTCCCGACCGGGTATCGAAGCCAACGCGCGAATGGCGACTTCATGAAGTGTTTCATCGGCCGAGACGAACAAATTCTCGGGAGGAATTGCCTCACGTTTGAAGTCAGGTCCAGCCCATTCGACTTTCAATCCATCGCCTCCGCCCGAGTCGTAGTAGTTGACGCGAATTGAATGCAGGCCAGCGGTCAAGGTAACCTTGCCATTTTTTCGGACCATCCCATGCGGGCCATCGTTGTTCACAATCTCTTTGCCATCGATGTAAAGTCGTGAACCATCATCCGACGTCGTCGAAAACGTGTACTCGCCGTTGGTTGGAATGTCGATCGAAGATTTGAAAATGTTGAAAAACTCGTCGCGAGATTTTCC
>CAYMFZ010000400.1:790-5833 GCA_964389585.1 uncultured Pirellulaceae bacterium
GGAATCATGATTTCAAAGTTCTCGATTGTCGTCCAATCCGACGGGTTTCTCGCATCAAGAGTTTCGTTGGTGGCGTCTTGGCCATGGGGTGCGGAATAACCGGCGGAAACGCCGTTTCTTCTTGTGGAAGATGTCTTTTCTGATTCGAGGTTAGCTGGCATTTCAAACACCAAAGGCCGAACTTTATCGAACAAAGCACCGCGAGCTTGCGAGTCAACACTTGGGACTGCGTCCAAAAAATCACGCAGGCGTTCTTTGGAATTGGTTGCAGCTAGAAAAGCGTCGCCCGGTCCCGCCGCAGCAACCCAAGCCGCGTACCCAATTCTTTTGACTTCGGGTGTTGATCCATTAACCGCTAGGTCTTTGACTTCGCTTTGAATCGAGTTGAGCGTATCGATTGGTTGTGAGACAAGCAGTTTGCCAAGCGCTGAAACGTTGCCGTTCACTTTTTGCTCTTCGCCGATGAGATCCACGAGCAATTTCGACTTTGGCTGGGAGGCTAATTGTGCCAAACCAGAAAGTGCGGACTGCAGTTGTTCGGTGGTTGCTTTTTTCCGTGAAAGAATCGCTCGATAAACTTCCTTTGACGGTTCAAGTCGAGCTAAATCGCCAGCCGATCCGGTCGCCAAAACAAACGCTGCGGCGCTTGGTGAAAGTTGCTTCCCTGAAGCCAGCATTTGCTTGATCATTGAATCAATGTTTAGCTTCGATTTGGCGAACTTGAGAACCGTTTCCATTTCGGGATCTAGCTCTTTCGCATTGGCGATAAAGATGGTCTCCGCTCCGGTCAATCCGCCTAGATCAACTGCGGCTTTGACGGCTTCGGCGCGTACAAGTGCAGAAACATCGTTGGCGGCTGCCATCAAGATTGGCTCCCAGCCTTCGATTCGTCCTGCCCAATGGCCAAGCGTTCGAATGGCTGCCGCGCGAACTTTGGGTTCCTCGGCAGAATAGACTTTCCGAAGAAGTGGAATGTTGGGAACTCGATGTTCTTCGAAGACCCACAGGCATTCCAAGAGTGCTTGGGCCTCATCCCGATTGGGCTCGCCCTTCTTTGGATCAAGCGGGCCTGCGAAACTTGAAACTGCGGCAACAACTTCATCTGTCTTGCGGCCACTCAGTTCTAACCTTGCTCGATATCGAGTTCCATTTTCAAGTGCAAAAAAGTTTTTGCAAACTTCCGCCAAAGGTTTTCCCTTCATCTTCGCTGGTCTAACGAGTGGCCTGCCTTCGTAAGTGACTCGATAAATTCGACCGTGAGTGTGGTCGCGATTCGGGTCGCGCATGTTGTGTTGCATGTGGCCGATCAAAGCGTTGTGCCAATCGGCGATGTAAAGTGCGCCGTCGCCGCCAATCTCCATGTCACTTGGCCGAAAGTTTGGATCGTCCGAATAGACAATTGGCTCAACCTCCGTCGCCTTGATATCCGCTCCGTCGTAGCTGACGGTATGTTGAAGCACTCCCAAAAAACCGATTGCATTGCTGATTAAAAAGTTACCGTCGTTCTCCGGTGGAAAGTGACTACTCGACAGAATCCCGTTGGCCGGAACTGGGCGAACGCGTTTTTTAAACCACTGCTTGTTGCCAACGCCTTTGCCGATGTTGATGTAACTTCCAGTACCACCTGTTCCATCATTTGCAAATTGATAGCCCCATTTGTCAAAGACATCGCCATGCGGGTTGGGACCAATTGGAAAGTGAAACTCAAATTCGAAAGTTCTTGGGTTGAAACGATGGACACCGGATTTCCCAGATCGAAAAGTCTTGGTTGGCGTTTCGAAGTTAGCGACGTTGAAAATTCCACGTGAAAAATAGAGCCAACCGTCTGGTCCAATCAAAAGTGCATTGGCAGAGTGATGGCTGTCGGCACTTGAAATGCCCTGCAACATTCGAATCTTTACGTCAGCTTTGTCGTCGCCTGTAGTGTCTTTGAGAAACCAGATTTCCGGGGGAGCTGCAACCAAAACGCCACCACCCCAAAACTCGAAACCTGTGACGGTGTTCAACTCGTCAGCAAAAATTTTACATTCATCAGCGACACCATCTCCATCTTCGTCGGGAAGGATCATCAGACAATCTTTACGAGGTTTGGATGGTTCCCAGTGCGGGTACGATTCCCAAGCCGCAACCCAAAGCCGACTATCGGTGTCGACCGACATCTGAACCGGATTGATCAAACGTGGGAACATCTTTTCCGACGCAAACAAGTTGACCTTCATGTTTTTGTGAACGGTCATCTTGGAGATGGCTTCTTCAGGATCGAGGTACGGCCAAGCTCCCTTGTCGAGCGGACCCTCCTTGTTTGGCCGTACGCTTAACGCTTCGGGTAGGTTGTTATCGTCAATTTTGAGATCGCCACCTTTGGCCACCGCCATGATTCGTTTGTCACGATTGGCCGTCATCACATCGAACATTTCCATTTCGCGACGCATGACATCGGCGTTGGACTGATCGAACCAAGCAAGTTTCGAACGTCCACCGTAAACATTGAAGCCATCAACGACACGGTAACGACTGAACCAGTGATAGTTTTTGTCGAGAACTGCTTCGTGAAGTTTCGCAACAGACTCGTCCAAGGGCGCGGTCTTGCCTGGAAAAAGTTTCGGGATCAAAGCTTGGGCGAGCGCTTTGTTTCCACGCTCAAGCAAGTGAATGCCGTTCATCGTCAAAGGCTCTTGGGTACGTTGATAAAGCTCTCCGGATGTATGGAACAAATCGACGTAAGGAACATTTTTCGCCTGACAGACGATCCTCATCCCCTCGGAATAGCCTTTCAAATTCGCATTGTTTTTTGCGCCATCGGGCAGATTCGGGCTTTTGATATTTTCATGGGCGATCGGTGAGAAGAAAACCAAGCGAGGCGCGGACTTACCGTTGTATTTTCGTGACTGCATATCGTCGATGAGTTCCAACAAGTCTTGTTCAAACGCAGGAATTCCATCGACGCCTTTAAGTGCTTCGTTGTATCCGAAGAAGCAAAACACAACGTCGGCTTTGCATTTCGTTAGCCATTGATTGGGATCTCCAAAGTTGGCCGAGCGCGGGCGCGTCTTGATTTCGTCCGCTGCGAATCCCAAATTTCGAAATACAAGATCGTGGTCAGGGTGGATGGCCTGGATGTAGGTCTCAAGCCAAGCGTGATGTTGCATTCGATCGGCGAGGGTGTTGCCGATGTAGCAAATGCGATCGCCTGGTTTGAGTTCTATTCCGGTTTGAGCAAGGGAATTGCCAGGAAAAAACGAGGCAAGAAAGACTAAACAAAGAAATGCATATCCCGCGCGGCCAATTAACGTCATCGTGTACGTGCCTATCGAAAGTTGGATTGTATCCTTGGTGGCTGAGTCGTTAATTGCGTTTACCAGTTGGCGGTTCGCTGACGACCTCGGAATAGTCTAAACCAATTCTGTAGGAATTTCATCGGTCAACTAATTGAAAAACAATCCGATTCAAGTTCGTTCCGAAAGAGAATTGGGAACTTGTATTCAAACAAATTGCGGTGGGCTTGAATGTTCTGACGTTGAGATACAGTCGAAAAAAGAAAAGGTTGGGGATGCAGAAGCAAAAAGACTCGTAACGGAGTTTGTTAAAAGTCCCTTTGAGGGGTCTAAAACATTTCCACTACGAGTCTGTAGATCGTGAAACTGGATTGTTGAAAATGGGGCCGGTGTTAGTGAGCCGACGCAACGTGGAGTTCAGAAAGATATTCTTTAAGTTCTTTCATTGGTCGCGAAATGGCAACGCGACCTGATCGAACGAATTCAAGGATTCCATAGGGTTCGAGATCTTGAAAAAGTTGTGTCGTTGCTTCGCGCCTTCCTGTTTTTTGAATGACGGCGAACTCTTCTTCCACGCTCAAGATTCTGGCATGATGGCGATCAACCACCTCAAGCGCGGGGCTGCCTTCTTGCATCGATTCGGCGCGAACTTTGTAGAGCGCAATCTCGCGATGGATGATATCTGAATTTCGATACCAAAATGCTTTCTGGATGTCGATTTGCTTTTCAAGCGCATGAACCAACTTGATCGCGTCTTCTTCCGTGATCTCGACGACGATCGTGTACCGATGGATCCCCGGGACTTCGCTTTCGGAAACCGTCAGACTATCGATGTTGATTTTACGTCTGGTGAATCCGGTGGTAACTCGGTGCAAAAGTCCGGCTTTGTTTTCGCTGAACACAGCTATGGTTATTTGTTCTGGCATTATTTTTCAACTAATTCTTGTGTGTTTGTTTTGAGTTTGATTGAGAAATGGTTTTCTATTCAAGTCGAATGTCGGCGACCGCTGCACCGGCTGGAACCATAGGAAAGACATTGTTCTCTTTGCCAACCATCACTTCTAACAAGTAAGCACCGTCGTGGTCGAGCATTTCTTTGACCGAGGCATCCAGGTCAGCACGCTCGTCAATCTTTTTGGACTTGATGCCGTAGGCTTGAGAAATCAATTGGAAATCAGGGTTAACCATTTCGGTTGCCGAATATCGTTTGTCAAAGAACAATTGTTGCCATTGGCGAACCATCCCAAGGAATTCGTTGTTCAAAAGCAAGATCTTGACGTGAACATCGGTTTGAAGAATGACGCCAAGTTCTTCAATTGTCATTTGAATTCCACCGTCACCCACCACTGCGACCACCTGTTTATCAGGAGCACCCAGTTTTGCTCCGATAGCGGCGGGAAGACCGAATCCCATGGTTCCAAGACCACCTGATGTGATGTTGCTTTTTGATTGTTTGAAATCGGCATAGCGACAGGCAACCATTTGATGTTGACCGACGTCGGTCACGATGATGGCTTCGCCCCCGGAATGCTTGTTAAGATTCTTGATGACTTCGCCCATCGTCATCATTCCTTCCGTGGGTTCGCATTCGTCTTTGATGACTTTTTCGTATTCCTTTACATCGCAATCTTTGAACGTTTGATGCCAATCTTCATGCTTGTTCTCGTTCACAAGTGGAATCAATGACTGCAAAACTTCTTTGGCGTCGCCGACAACTGCAACGTCTGTTCTGACGTTTTTGTCGACTTCGGCGCGGTCGTTCTCGATG
>CAYMFZ010000401.1:0-4265 GCA_964389585.1 uncultured Pirellulaceae bacterium
GGAGTCGCTGCTCTGTTTCAGATGCACCACTCTGTTCAGGCCCTCCCCTGGTCAAAAATGCTGAACGCAATTTTGACTTCGACCCTCCCACTTTCAGCGAGAGGATGTTATCCGTCTTGTAAAGAAGTGAGGGGATCAACAATCTAAGGCAAGTGCCATTGGGCTGGCGCCGATGGCTATTTGAGAAATTGCGTTCCGTTCAATCATCCAAATGATCGTCGCTGGCAACGGGCGGCGCGGACACTTCTTCGATTGACAATGCACCATCAGCATTTGGGTTGAAGCGATAAATCTTGTCGGCGTACTTTTCAAACAAGCCAACATCGTGATGCGAAATCATGATAACCTGGAACTTTAATTCCTTTGCCGCTCGATGAACGATGTTGACTAGCTTTGGAACTAATTCAGGGCGGAGCCAGCAGTCCTGCTCGTCCAAAACCAGAAATCGACGATGCTCTTCTTCATCAAGTCTTGCCAAAGCAAAAAGCCGCAGACCAACACTCAAAACATTTTGCACCGAACCGCCCTGCCCCCGATTCACGTCTTCCGTGTTTCCATCACGGTCAATCGAAAAGTCGACGCTCGCGGCACCTCGTTTGAAACTGGCATCAGCTTTGAATTTAATCGGCTGGTTGAGAACCTCCTGAAGCGCGATCGACAATTTTTCCTGAAGCATCCCAAGGACTTCTTCGAAAAGTTTTTGACTCAGCGCATCGAGTGCTTCGGTGACCTTTTCTGAAATCCCCAGATAATCCTGAAGAACGACAAGCTCTTGCTCGCGTTGCTTGAGATCTTTTTGAAATCGCTTTTGCGTCCACTTCAGGCGATCAAAAATGTTTCGAAATTCAACTGGTGATTGCAGTTTCGTTTCGGATTCGTCTGATGGTTTGGTTGTTGTGTCGAGTGTTGTCGCGCGCGTATTTGCAGACGCAGGTTTGGCGTCACTTAATCGTTTTTTGTTTGAAGTTGTTTTTGATGCGGACATTTGGGTTTCGGGTAAACAGTCGTGGTTTACTCGTCTTCGTCTTCATTGAATTTCTCATCAACAGCAGCAAGCTCAGCATCAATCGAATCAAGCGACTCCTGATACTCACTACGTTTCGTTTCGTTTGAAGTTTTCATTTCCTCCAAAATCTTTTTCAGTTCCTCAACGTCATCTGAACCGTAAAGTTCTTTGGCTTGAGCTTTTAATTCATTTAGCTGCGTCAACGCATGATCTCGCTGAGTCTCGACTTTGATTTTCTTCTCGCTCAAGTTTTGATACCGCTTTTGCAGTTGATCAATCGTTTGACTTGCTTGGTTAGCCTTAGGCATCGCTTTCCTCCGTCCCTGTAACTTCAAATGCCAGCGCCTTGATTTCCATCGCGACTGCCGGCTCAAACTGACATAGATTTTCTGACAAAAATGCGTGCAGGCCAGCCCCCGACTGCGTCCTGCGCGATGTAAGCTCCGCCAGTCCCGTTACGAACTCGGACGAAGTCGCCTCAAGGCTCGTTTGCGCTGCGACCGAGTGGAACACTTCGTCATGCGGCCGGTGGGGAACCTCGACCTCCGTCAACACATAATCCTCTGGCGTCACATCAATTCGCAAGACCTTGGGCACATGCTCCTTGCATGCTTCGCTGCGTGAGCGACGGCTAATATTTCCCGGCGTCATCCATTTCGTTCGGCCGGCGGAAACGGTCTCGAGTTGTCGATGAATATGGCCATTGATCAACAAGTCAACATTTTCGATTTCGTGAGGTTTGAATCTCCCGTTTTCATAACCCGCAATATCAATGTCGTGATGGGTCAGCCAAACCACCAGGGGATCATCTGCAAACAAAGAGCCACGACGGGCAGCGGTCAATTTGAATTCGGTTGGGATTGGATGACGATATGATGAGCCGCCAACAAAAACCATTCGGTCGTTCATCATTCCGCGCCAAGGCGAACGTTGGCTGACCATGCGAATGCAACCGGCCTTTATCAGAATCGAAAGTGAATCGTTTTCGTTGAGCGATGTGTCAGCGCAGTCGTGGTTTCCGTAGATTCCAATCGACGGAATCGGCGACATGATCTCAATTAAACGGCCGATCATCCAAGTCGGATTGTCGCGCGGCTTGTCAAACATATCTCCAAGAAACGTTGGCAATAGCTGGTTGGATTTTGCATAGTCGAGACACCATTGAACTTTATCGAGAATGACTTGGGGGAAGTCATCCTTGCGGAATCCCGGCTGTCTGCCTTCAATGTGCGGATCGCCAATCACCAGCAATCCAACGTGTTCGTTCTTCGAAAGATCAGTCATGCTGGTGGCCTCCGGCCAATAGCTGATCGACTTTTGTTTCTCCACCGCAGGTCGGGCAGTTAGGGTTTTCTTCAACCCAATTGGCTAGTTCTGAATTCAAAGATTCAAACTGGGATTCGATTGCTGCGATGCTTTTGTCGGCCGCCGAAACAGTTTCCGTGATTTCCAAAGAGCGTTGAAGCAGCGATTGCAACGGCGATTGGTCATCGAACTCGGGCGATGCTTTCAAACGATCGAGAACGCTTGTTTTCTCGGCGTGTATTGCCCAAGCGGACTCGGCGTTATTGAACTGAGTGACCAGAGTCTTCAGAGTCGATTCGTTTTCGATGGTTGGCGGTGATTGAAGCGACAACAAAGCATCTTTTAAAGCAGACAATTCGCCTAGTGTTCGTCCACTGGCCTGAAGTGATTCCACCAATTCCGTCGGCGCATTAAGGTCTTGCATTTCCGGAAGCGGAGTCAGTCGTTGAAGCGCTGCCGCAGATTCGGTTGACTGGCTGTAAATCATCTCAACGCCACTCGTTGTTGCGATGTGGCCGGCCAAGTGGTCTTCGTCGTCGAGGCTCGGCGGTGGAGAAATTGCGGAAAGGCACTCCGTCGTTGCCTCGTGCCACAGCAGATTCAAACTTACGTCTTGGATCGCGCGGATAATGATCTCCGCTTGCTCGATTGAGTTTTCCAGCTCTTTGATCTCGGCAAATTTGCTCTCACATTCCACGAGTTTGGATTCGATCTCAGTTAACGGACTGAGATGTTCGAGGGCTTCGCTGATCCGATTCTTTTCCGCGGTTAAACGAGCCTGATCCCGTTTTGCGTCGCGGACTTTGCCTTTGTGGTGGTCTTGCATTTCAACCAGCCGAATCGCGTCAGACGACGAAGCAAAGAATTGCGCCGAAGCCTTGCCCGAATCGTTGAGCAAAAAGACTGGCGATTTTTGCTCACCAAAATGCACATCGAACTGGTCTTTCTCGCAAGCGACTTTGCCCAGTTTCAAGATCTCGTGCAACTCGTCAGGGGTGCCGCCCTTCAGTCGGTCGAACTCCTGATCATCAATTAAGTATTTGGGGGATCCGCTTTTCTTACGACTCCACTGGATCACATGACCATCGTCAGTCTCAACAATGATCTCGCACTTTTTTTCGCCATGTCGCAAGACGTAATTCGATTTTGCATTGTGGCAGAGGATTTGAAGCGCGGCGACGAAGGCGCTTTTGCCACAATTATTTGGACCAATCAAAACCGTCAGCCCGTCGGACGGTTCGATAACCGTTCGCTCGTGCGACATAAAGTTGACTAGTTCAATCCGTTTAATCACGGGGCGCTCTGCCGTAATCCAAGTGATGCGATACGTTCCGTCAAAGATCGGCCAAGCGAGTGACACGTTTGGTCAATCGAGGCGACTTTATAACGAATTATCGAGATTTCGCTGGAAAAGGGAAGGACTTGAGTGACTGAGAGGCTCAGTTCCCTTGCTAGAACGACGCATCATTCACAGGTTTCGACAAACGCCGTATCGGCACGCCATCTCTGCGCGAAAAATTCGGATGGAGGATTCGCGGTTGTCCCAACTTGCTTGAATTCGAAAACACTCGTTGCGAATTTGCTGGGGTGAAGGACAGAAGCCTACGCTTGGTTCTTGTGACGGTTCGGTTGGCGGATTGGGTGCAGCAGGAAGCTCAATTCGGCGACCGTCTTGTAGGTCGCAGTGCATAAAGTGATTCATCAATCTCCTGAGAATAAGGCTTTTGGGTAGCCACATGGTTGTGACCTTAGCCCTCAATTGTAAGACTGCAGGTTAAGCAAGTGTTAAGAACGTGTGAGGACTTGATGAATAGTGTTGAATAGTTTGGCTTACCTGTCCGGCATGTTGGTCGGACTTACCTGGTAGATAGGTCGGCAGTTCACGCACGTTTTGATCATGGAGTGATCAACGACAATCGCGATGCAGAAGAAAACTTTCGAGTAGAAATAGTCG
>CAYMFZ010000401.1:4365-5823 GCA_964389585.1 uncultured Pirellulaceae bacterium
GAAAACCTATTCACGATTCTTCTTGCGAAAGTTTGCTGGTGTGTCTGATGTCGCGGTTCGGAACTGCCTCGTTAAAGCGCTTTGGTCAGTGAAGCCGCACGCGAGCGCGATGTCCGAAACTGAAATGTTGGTTGACATTAGTTGACGCGAAGCCTTCTCCAATCGGCACTTCATAATGAACTTTTTGGTCGATAAACGAAAGACACGTTTCATACGCCGGTCAAGTTGCTCCGCAGAAAGCGAAATCCGTTTTGCCAATTGTTCGGTCCGAAGTGACTGGTCAAGGTTGTCGTTGATGTACTCAACGATTGATTTCAAATTCGCCAACTCCAAATTGCTTTCGCTTGGCCAATTCAAGTCTTGGGAGATTCCGATCAACCCAGCGACTTCGTTCTCACCATCCGCAAAAGGAAACTTGCTGGCCAAATACCAACCGATCGTTCCATCCGAGTTAGTGATGCGTTCCAGTTGATCCTTAATGGGTCGCCCGGACTCGAATACCGTTTTGTCTTGGGCTTCGAAACCCATCGCAAGCGAGGAAGAAAAAACTTGGGATGCCGTCTTGCCGATCAGCTCCGATTTGTCATTTCCGTTGACTCGCTCGACAAACGCAAGGTTCACCGATTCGTAGACACCCGCTTTGTCCTTCACGCAGAAAACGATGTCTCCAAGGCCGTCAAAGATTTGTTCAATTAAGTTGAGTTGGAATTGGATCAACTTGTCCTCATTCGTGGTTTCGAGTTTCGGTTGCCGCTGACAGAATCTCATAGGCAGTCAACCTTGGCAATCTTAGCGGATGGCGAACTTGGGCAGGAGAACCATTCTTGATTCGATTGTCGGAAGTCGTGATTTTGCCTTGCAAATGAAGGGGCTTGGCATACGATGTTCGATTCGTCTCTCGCCTGCGAAGCATTGAAATCCAACAATTTCGATCCAAATTGGGCGCTCAACCAAAGACCTCAAACGATAGCCATGCAATTAAGTCAGTCAAAAGTTTCGAATGTATAAACTACTCGTCATCTATTGCGTTCTGATTGTGTTGGCGTCTCTTTTCGGCGGTTCGATTCCTGCGTTCATCAAGCTGACTCATCGGCGTATCCAATTGACGCTCAGTTTCGTTTCAGGCGTGATGTTGGGTGTGGCGTTTCTCAGTCTGCTTCCTCATGCTTTCTTGAAGTTACACAGCATCGAAATGACGTTGGGTGTTTGTTTGTTTGGCTTGCTGTTCATGTTCTTCATGATCCGAATGTTTCATTTTCACCAACATGATCTAGCTGTCGACAAAGAACATGATCACAAGCACAAACAGTTGTGCGATCACGAAAATGATCACCATCATGTCAATTGTGAGGACCATGGCGGTGGGTTGGATTTAAGTTGGGCTGGTTTGTGTTTTGGGTTGGCCATCCACACTGTCATTGACGGAATTGCTTTGGCGGCTGTCGTGCAGTCTTCTTC
>CAYMFZ010000402.1:0-4592 GCA_964389585.1 uncultured Pirellulaceae bacterium
GTCTCAAACAGGTGGTCTGCCTGGTGTGAACGCGAAAGCTCAAATTCGGATTCTGCGTGGAGACCGTTTGAATACGGCTCGGCGTGACCGGCAGATGCAAGAGTTCTATCGTACGATGGATCCATCGCAGTTTCCTTACGGTCAACTGCCAAAGATCGCAGACGAGAACAGCACGATCAGCATCCCACTTCGTTTGAATCCGGGGCAGACGCCGAACTTCCGACCTGAAGACATCATTCTCAGAGACGGCGATATCGTCTACGTCGAAACTCGTGAAACGGATGTCTATTACACAGGTGGATTGTTGGGTGGTGGTGAGTTCCCGATTCCACGTGACTACGATCTCGATATTCTCGCCGCTGTCTCATTGGCCGGAAACGGTATCGGTGCATCGCAACGAACTGGAGTTCTTGGCGGTGCCGCTCAGAACGTCCCACCAACTGAATTGGTTGTGCTTCGTCAAATTCCTGGCCAACGTCAATTGGCGATTCGGATTAACTTGAATGATACGATCAACGATCCGAGACAAAGGATTCTAGTGAAGCCGGGTGACACGCTCATCCTGAGGTACAAGCCTCAAGAAGAAGTCCTGAACTTCGTGTCCAACGTCTTCTTCACGTTCGGTGTCCGTCAGATTTTCCAGTAACGAAACTGACGACACAAGAACGCGAAATTGGAACGCTAAACGGCTGCTAGAAAAATCTAGCAGCCGTTTTTTTGTGTCATCAATCATGGCCAATCGTTTGACCAATCATCGTGAATTCGTTTTGGCCTGCGACAATTTAGAAATCAGCGTTGCCTGGCGTTCTTGGAAATGGAATCACATCGCGAATGTTACCCATGCTGGTTACAAACTGAACCGCTCGCTCCAAACCAAGTCCGAACCCCGCGTGCGGAACCGTTCCATACTTTCGCAAGTCGGTGTACCACCAATACTCGTCGACATCCAAATCTTGGTCTCGCATTCGGGACTCAAGAACATCGAGCCGGTGCTCTCGTTGGCTGCCTCCAATAATTTCGCCGACACCTGGAACCAGCACGTCCATCGCTCGAACGGTTTTGTCGTCTTCATTGCAGAACATGTAAAACGGCTTAATCGTCTTGGGATAGTCGAACAGGATGACAGGCTTTTTGAAATGCTGCTCGGTAAGATAACGCTCGTGTTCGGACTGAAGATCAATTCCCCATTTCACGTCGAAATCAAATTTCTGGCCAGACTTTTCAAGGATCTCGATTGCTTCGGTGTAAGGCAAGCGAACAAACTCAGTCCCGCCAATCGCTTGCAAACGTTCGATCAGCGATTTCGTTTCGTCTATTCGCTCGTTGAAGAACTCCATGTCCTCGGAGCACTTTTCCAAGGCATCGTTGAAGATTCGCTTGAGAAAGGCTTCGGCAAGATCCATGTTGTCATCGAGATCCGCGAAGGCGACTTCTGGTTCGACCATCCAAAATTCAGCGAGGTGCCGAGAGGTGTTTGAATTCTCCGCTCGAAACGTTGGCCCAAAGGTGTAAACTTTGCCCAATGCACAGGCATAAGTTTCGGCTTCGAGTTGCCCGCTCACGGTGAGATACGACGGCTTGTCAAAGAAGTCAAAACGGTAGTTGAGTTTTTCAATTTGCTGTTTCGCGATGTCATCAAGCTTCATCGTGGTAACCTGAAACATCTCACCCGCACCCTCACAGTCGCTGGCGGTAATCACGGGTGTGTGAACGTAGAGGAAACCTTGTTCTTGGTAGAACTGATGAATTGAATTGCAAATGCAATTTCGAACCCGCGCAACGGCCCCAAACGTGTTTGTCCGGGGACGAAGGTGCGCCCACTCGCGAAGTTTTTCCATCGAGTGACGCTTTTTCTGCAGCGGATAAGTTTCCGGGTCCGCCATGCCATGAATCGTAATCTTCGAAGCCAGCAATTCGGTTTTTTGTCCGCGACCACCAGACTCTTTGATTTCGCCTTCAGCCGAAATGCTACAGCCTGCGGTTAGAGTTTTGACTTCTGATTCGTAGTTCTCCAAATCGTTAGGCGCGATGATTTGGATATTGCCTTGGCTTGAACCATCGTTGATTTCGACAAAGCTAAATCCAGCTTTCGAATCGCGTCGCGTGCGAATCCAGCCCTCAAGCGTGGCTGTTTTTCCGATCGACGACTCGTCGCGTGCGACCTTGACTGGCATCTTGTCCATGATTGTCTCAAAAAAAGTATCTATTGAAAAACTGAGCAGGGATCCATCATGCTCTTATTATTCATCGTAGCGAGGTCGAGCCGAAAATCCGACGACGGCCAAAATCAAAAAGGTAACAACTCCGCCGATGACAAAAGCCCCGTTTGAGCTGTCAATATGTTTCGAAACCGCGAGGTAAGATTGCACCAACGCCCCAGCGACGCCTATCGTCATCAGCAAGTTCCAAATCGACATTCGAACACCGTAAGGCTTTTCTTCGCCCAGCAACTGCCGATTGTTCATCAAAGCCATGAATGTGAAGTAAGCGATTGGCAAAAGGATTGCTGCAAAACTTGACGCCACAATGACCAAATACGTTTTCGAGTCGCCAGTCCAAATGTAAAACCAAGCGAATCCGCAAACGGCGGCTGCCAAGGCACCAAAGACTCGAAACACATTGCTTTCGTAACGGTTGAAAATCTCGGCGACCGCATAGCCATTGATCATCATCAGAATAACGATCGTTGAAAATCCCATCCCAAGGACACCCAAACCAAACACAAGGTTCGAACGCTCTCCCAGAACCGGCTCCAGCGTTCTCGCGAGTTGTTCAGTGTTCGGTTTGACGAGCGACGCGGCTAACACCCGCTCGTCTTCGCTCATGATGGAGATGAAGTTGGCGATTTGATTGTCTTCGGCTGTTACTTTTGCAGCTTTCTCGTCGTCCGTTTCTGCAGGCATTGCGTCAACAGTTGCGAATGCCGTTTCGTTGTCTTCAATGATTCGATCTCGAATCGTACCCTTGGCTCCATCGAACAAACGGCTTTGCTGCACCACCGCCGCGTCTGAACTTTTGAATTCATCATCAATCTGAGCATGAAAGGCATTTGAGGAAGCCAAGACGATACAGCTCGTTACGACGATAAATGGAATCGCCATTCCTGTGATTAAGTCCCATCGTGCGAGCCCACGAAACGTCTTGTCCCAGCCCCGTGCGAGCATCGAATACGGAAGCAAAAACGTCATATTGATACCGACTGCGGTCGCTGTCGTGCTGAGCATTACGAATTGTTGACGCTCGATTAGCTTGTCATTCCAAAACCGATTGGCTGTTCCTTCCAGATTGCTGACGCTGTCGGCGAGCTTGGGAGCGGCGTTAAACCATTGACTAAAATCCGGAACGAATCCCATCAAGACTTCATTCCAATTGATTTGATCTTGCTGGGCCAACATGACGACGGCCAAGACAAAACAAATCACGATCGCACCCACAATCAGTTTTAGCAAAGCATCGAACAGCTTCGCCGCCCATCCAGGCTTGAAACTCATGCAAACGATTCCAAAAGCGATGGTTGCCATGATGGCCGAAAGGATAACTTTTGCCGTAAACTGAGGATTCGTACCGCCGATCGTTTCTTCAAGGTTGCCCACGACACCAAAGTTCTTATCAAGAACATCAAAGCACAAACTAAATTGCGGCAGGATGAAAATCATGTTGGCCAAAATGGTCGCCGTGATCCAACTGACTCCTAAAACGGGATTCACGTATTCGTTGATTGCACCGTAAGGTCTTTGGCCTGTCGACAAAACGACGTAGCTGATCGCGGAAAGCATGATCACGCCGATGATGATGGCTACGAGCTGAAGCCAGAGCATACTGCTTCCACCGATCACCCCTAGATAGAGTGCTCCGCCAAGCGATCCGCCACCAAGCGTAATTGCGGATTGAAGCCAGCCCGGTCCGGAAAGCCGAAGGAAGGCTCCGAGTGTAGAGACAGGACCGCGGTCGTGGGCCGCGGCGAGGATTTCGCGATCGCGGAATGTTTTATCGTTCATTAATAATCTTCAGGTACTAACGTGTTTGCTTCAGCAGGATTAAGAATTTTTTGGTTGGATCGGTTAGTCGTAAATCGGAAACGAAAATTCGAAAACAGAATTTGATTTAAAAATTTGAAATCAGAAATTTGACATCAGAAACAGAAATATGCCTGAGGTGGATTCTCGCATTATTGGGAATTTTCGACTTGGTGGTGAGATTTTTTCGTTACGCCCAATCAGTGTTTAGTTTATTCACAGTTCTCATTGACCGGTCGCGTTGCGACGGAGTTTTCTGGCCTTTCGTTCCACGGGTTAAAACCCGTGGCTAACCATAAACGGTCGCGATGCGACGAAAGTCTTTGATTGAAATAAGGAGCCAAAGATCTGAGCATGGAAAATTTCAATCTCAAATTCCCAATCTCAAATTCCCAATCTCAAATCTCCAATCTCCAATCTCCCAATCTCCAATCTCCCAATCTCCCAATCTTCAATCTTCAATCTTCAATCTTCAATCTTAATCTTCAATCTTCAATCTTCAATCAAAAATCAAAAATTTGAAATCAAAAATTTGAAATCAAAAATTTGAATCACTCGATTCCTTTATCAACCAAC
>CAYMFZ010000402.1:4692-5818 GCA_964389585.1 uncultured Pirellulaceae bacterium
AAATCAAAAATTTGAAATCAAAAATTTGAATCACTCGATTCCTTTATCAACCAACCATCGCTCCACATCAAGCGCAGCCATGCATCCTGTCCCGGCTGATGTGATCGCCTGTCTATAGTAGTCATCCGCCACATCGCCTGCAGCGAAAACGCCCTCAACACTCGTGTTCGTTCGAAACGGCAACGACCACTGAATGTAACCCTTATCATTCATTTCCAATTTGCCATTCAAAAATCCGGTATTTGGCGTATGTCCAATTGCGACAAACATTCCACCGACCGCCAACTCACTGGTCGAATCGTCAACGGTGCTTTTGAGTTTTAGTCCTTGGACCCGCTCAATCCCGAACTTCTCATCCATGCCACCGACAACTTCATCAACAACCGTATTCCAAATGACGTTGATATTTGGATGGCTCAGCGCTCGATCCTGCATGATCTTCGAAGCCCTCATCTCATCACGCCGCACGATCATGTTGATCGTTTTCGCGCCGTCCAGATTGGCAAGATAAGTCGCTTCCTCAACCGCGGAATCACCTGCACCCACGATCGCCAAATCTTGCGACTTGAAAATTGGAAGCCCACCATCGCAGACGGCACAGGCACTAACGCCTTTGTTCTTGAAAGCTTCTTCCGATGGAAGCCCCAGGTAGTTTGCCCGAGCACCCGTGGCGATGATGATCGCGTGTGTCTCAACTGGATCGCCAGAGCTTGGGATCACCTTGTAAGGCGAAGAACTAATATCGATGTCCACGATATCGTCTTCCACCGTTCGCGTATCGAAGTTCAACGCCTGTTGCTTCATCAGCTCCATAAGCTCCAGACCTTGAACAGCGTAGTGATACTGCCCATCTTTTTTATGGTCGGGCGGCGATGGCAAATTCCAATGTCGCGACGGATCAACGGCGCTCTTGGCAAAGTCGTGAATATTGCCGAATGGAAAACCGGGGTAATTCTCAACCTCTGTGGTGTAAGCCAATTGCCCAAGCGGAATCATTTCGTCGTGAAATTTCCCTTCGTACACAAGTGGTTTCAAGTTCGCACGCGCGGCATAGATTGCGGCAGACCAACCGGCAGGACCACTTCCAATGATGACAACTTTCTCAGCCAATGTACTTCTCCAGTAG
>CAYMFZ010000403.1:0-5812 GCA_964389585.1 uncultured Pirellulaceae bacterium
GTCCAAGCTTGATCGCTCACATCATGGTGGAAGTCTTTCTTGATGCCTACTTGAATGCAAAATTTCCTGGCAAACTGGATTTGTTTTACCAATTGGTTGGCACGGTTGATGGAGAGAAGATTCAATCTGCGATCAACTTGTTTGCAACAAGGCCGACCGACAAACTTGCAGATGAGGTTCGTCGTTTCGTCGAGGCTCGATACTTGTTCGACTACGACACAAACGAAGGTGCGAGATATCGAATCAATCGAGTTTTAAAAGCGGTGAAGCTTGATCAGATGGATGATCGAGTCTTTGATTGGATGCCATCGGCGAGAGAACGAGTTTACGAAAACGCTGAAGAGCTTTTGGTGAACTTACCTGCGATTCAGTAAGCATCATTCAACGGCATCGCGCACATCAAGTCAAACCAGGCGTTTGACGTCGACAATCCTAAAGTTGGCCGACGTTCGTGAATCATTGAGTGAGTCTTTATGTAGGTTCACTGTGGCCACTTCTGAGTTTGCTTCTGTCGCTTCGCTTGGAAACGGCGCTCGTTCACGGAGTGAACGGCCACAATCAGCGGCTCTTCTCAATAATGGCACATCTTTCAAATGGATTTTTTTGCAGTGTGGCATTTCACTCCGTGAAATAGCGTCAGACCTGATGCGAAGCGAAGGTCCCCAACCAAATAGATCAAACCGATCACTCCACCAATCATCATCGCACTAGGTCATTCAGAGCCTGCCCCAAAGACTTGTGAGCTGTTAATCGAATACCTTAGTTTTGGGATCGGCTCTTACTGGAGACGATACAAGTGCAGACGCTGTCAGCCATGTCGAGGCCAAGAGCAAACTCAACCTCCAAAAATTGTTTCATCTAAACTGCATCCTTCAACTTCATTGGAGCGGGCTGAAAATCTGCCATCATCCGCACAAGCTGTCGCCAACTAGAAGGACGGCCAGGAGTTAGTCTCCCGAGAATCCGTTGACATTTCGCCCCGGTCAGCCAAGGAATATTGGCCGGCATTTGATCGATGTTGAACAGTCCCAACATGGCTGCGACCACCGGAGCCAACTCGCCTTGGTCAATTCCCGCATGACGCGTTGTCGATACCGCAACTCCCGGAGCAAGCTGAGTAAACTGATTGACAAGGCCTGCTTCATATTGAGCTGGACACGCAACCAAAAGCTCTTTTGCCTCGCTACAATTTAACGATTTCAACTTCGTCATCGATTCATCAACGATCAAACGAACACCGGTTCGAATAATATCCGCAAATGAATCTGGATGGTTGGAAAGATGATGCCTTGCTGATTCCGTCAACTGTTTCGACGCATTGTCAACATCCGCCCGCGTTTGACTTTCATCCTGTTGGCCTCGCAAGATTTGATCCCAACTATCTCGGAGCGATTTAATTTGCAATCCATTCGCATAGATGCGGTCCATGTCTGCAAGATCTTCATTCTTCGGAAAGGAATGTTGTATTAACTGATTGAGAAAACCAAGCCCGAGGGTTTGAGCGACTCGAATTTTTGGAACTTCAGAATCTAAGCCATCAGATGGAGGCAGAGCATAAGTCGTACACTGGGCGCCAACGACAACGAGGTTTCTCGACTGGCTTGCGACTCGGCGGTTTCGATCGCTGAATAGAATCCAATAAGGTAGTGCTTCCAAGCCTTGCCCTTGGCCCTCGGCAGCGAGATCACGCGAGGGAAAAGAATCGATCACGGTAACTCCACACAATTCTGCCAGCCGAGTCGCATCACAAAAAGCAGAATAGGAAACCTTGCCGTCGAAATCGTGATCCCAAACTCCGGGATCGCAAACGGCGACGCACAGAACTCGATCAACGTACTTTCCGGCTTCGCATTTCAATTGCTCGATGACCGAAGCTTGAATTTCAGCAAGATCAGATGTCAATAAAGCAATCTGACCGCTACTTCTCTGGACACCATCGAACACTTCACGGCATCCGCTTCGCAGGCTTTTAGGAATGGGTGCCGAAGCTTCAACGACGTGGCGAATACGAAGGTATTTTCCATTTCCTTGCGACACAACAAGAGCACCGTGAACGCGGTCGAACTGCGACGAGACGGAGATTCCGGTTGAAAGCCGATGATTGCGATCGTGAAGCGCACGGTCGATTCGCCCGAGAGCATCTTCCGGGTCACGGTTTGACCAAAGGGCAAGCGTTGGAAAAATCATGGATACGTGATTTGATTCGAGAGGAAACAGCGCAAAAAAAGGGTGGCAGCCTTATTATCGGCAAACCACCCGTAGCTTCACATCTATTTTCAGTCGAAAGAACGACGCTAGCGATCGTTTTTAACTCAACTCCAAGAGCCCATCCAATAACTCACTGTGGCGATGTCGCTGTAGTGAGTCGTAGACGCTAGCCTCGGGCCTGAACCACAAGCAAATTAAGCCACCAAGACTCGCTAGCCCAAGGCCCAACGGCTCAACGGCTCACGAGTTTGTAAAGGCCCAGCTCGTTTCTAGTCAATTCACACCAAAGGTTCGCAACTTCCAAAACAACAAGTCAAACTAGGCAACCACGCGAAGCATGTGAGGAACTGGCTCTCGGACTAGATCTAAGAACTCTTCGAACACCCGAACATCGAGGGCTGAAGCCGCTTCGTTTTCTGGGTGGAACTGCGTACCGATTGCGATCCAATCGTCTCGCTCGCTTTCGATGGCTTCAACAACGCCATCTGGGCAGCGTGCTGTCACTTGGAAGCCGTTTGCGACTTCGTCGATCGCCATGTGATGGCGGCTGCTTACTCGGATTTCTCCGTCACCGTAAACACGTTCCATCAGCGTGTTTGGCTCAATATCGAGGCTGTGTCGATGCCCAGGATCCTGAGGGTCACGATGAGGAATCGCAGTTGGCAGATCCTCAGGAATGTGTAGGAATAGGTTGCCACCCATGGTGACATTTAGCAATTGCATCCCAACGCCGATTCCGAAAACAGGTAGCTTGCGATCTGCAATCGCTTGCATCAACTTGCGATCAAAAGCCTCACGGCGTCGGTCCATTGTTCGAACCGTTGGGTGCAGCATGAATCCGTCACGTCGAGGATCAAGATCCGCCCCGCCGATCATTACGAAACCATCAAGCTTATCCAAAACTGAACTAATATCGTCTTCATCATCCATGGGTGGAACGACAACAGGTACTCCACCAGCTCGCAAAATACTATCGTAATATCCGGCTGTTACGACTGAAAATGATGGCTGGTTGCCTTTTGCTGTTCGGTAGTCCGCGTTAATTCCAATCAACGGTTTGGCTTGCATCCTGGCTTCTCCTGAAAGAGTTATGAACTCATCGTGAGTTCGAATAAGGGGGTCAAAATAGGTCTAGATGAAAAGTCTTGGCAACAACTGCGTTTGAGATGTCATCTGAAATAAAAACGAAGCTTTGATCGGCGTCAAAGAATTGGGCAAGCGTAAGAAGTGTTGAAAATCACAGAGGGTCAAATCAGACGGAAATCAGAATTGACAATTCTCTAGTTGATGCTCAAATCGGGCATTGCAAAGAGGCGATCTTAATTCTGGTGATCCGTTGGAAGTGGTACCAGTTTTTTCGATTCACCGACGGGTAGCCCATCCTAAGCTTGCGTCGGAATTCCTTTCGGTTTGATCAAGTGCCACAGCTCATCTGTGACATGTGCCCCATTCTTGAGCCGATTATTTTCAGGTCAAGCAATTATCCAGATTTTGCCCCCGAACCCACCTACGGCCCCACATCCTGTGCAAGCACATTCGATTCGCTAGCACGACTGGGCTTGATTCGACTTTGACGCTATTTTTGAAGCAACCATTTCGAGCTCCAATTAAACTTGGAATTTCACTTTCTCCCGAGAAAAACGGCAAAACAGCGAACTATGCATTATTCGAACGTTTGCATTGAGTCTTTTGGATACACATTACCCGAGGAAATTTGGTCTTCGGCCGTCGTCGAGGAAAAGCTTAAACCGCTTTATGAGCGTCTCAAGCTGCCCGAAGGCCGGCTGGAATTGATGACCGGCATTCGAGAGCGTCGGTTTTGGCCGCGGGAAACGCCGCCCAGCCAATTGAGTGTTAGCAGTTGCCAACTGGCACTTGAGGCGGCCGACGTTGACCCAAATTCGGTTGGTTGCCTGATTCATGGCTCGGTTTGTCGCGACTTTTTAGAGCCGGCCACAGCGTGCACGGTCCATCATCAAGTCGGACTTCCACGCGAGTGTTTTATTTTCGATGTCTCCAACGCTTGTCTTGGCATTTTGACTGGGATCGTCCAAGCCGCGAACATGATCGAGCTTGGCCAGATCAAGTCCGCACTTGTGGTGGGATCGGAGGGTGGTCGGCAACTGGTTGAGAATACCATCGACACGCTCAATCGAGATTTGAATTTGACACGCAAGTCGATCAAGTCTGCGGTCGCGAGTTTGACCATTGGCTCGGCCAGTTGCGCAGTGTTGTTGACGCATTCGTCAATTAGCAAAACCAACAACCGCTTGATTGGCGCGTCGGTCAACGCCAACACTCAGTTTCATGATCTTTGCCAAAGCCACAACGATCAGGCGGGAGCAGATATGGCTCCCCTGATGCAGACTGATTCAGAGCAGTTGATGCACCACGGAGTTGAGACCGGCGTCGACACAATGATCGACTTCCTTAAAGAATCGAAGTGGTCACTCGCGGACATTGATCGAGCGATTTGTCATCAAGTCGGAACTGCGCACCAAAAGTTGATGCTTCAATCGCTTGGCATTAACCCCGAGTTGGACTTCGCGACCTTTCCATGGCTTGGAAACACGGGATCAGCGGCACTTCCAATCACCATGGCGGTAGCTTGCGAGAAGGAGTTTATCCAGTCGAACGATAACGTTGCGATGCTGGGAATTGGGTCGGGAATCAACTGCATGATGTTGGCAGTGAACTGGCAGAAAACTTTGGTCGCATCGAGGACTTGGAACACAAAAAAAGACGCGGTAACAACGGCTTGAAGAATTCTATCCGCTACGATTCTATTTATTTTACATTTGTTCCCGGTCTCAGTTGATTAGTTTTTCACGCTGGAGTGCTGCATACGAAAATGAGTGAATTTGACTACTCGATATTTGGTGTCGACGCGTACATTACGCATTGCGATGAAGTGTGGGCGAGAGAACTAATCAAGAATGGCGAGCAACTAAAGATAGGTAAGCCAATTGAAGTGCTGGCCCGCACTTGGCAGATGGCATCAGCAGTAGCTGGATTTCCGACAAATGTCCTTGAGCAGGTTGAAGGTAAGGAGAAAATTTGGGAAAGAATGTGTGAAAACGAAGGTGCAAGGCAAGCAATTTATCATGCGCAGAGTGGTGCCTTGGTATTGTTCTTTACCGCCTTTGAGGTGTTCATGCGTCAGTCAATATTCGCTACTGTTGGGAAAAGTCGTGATGAGGCTGCTGAAGAGTATCCAGATTTTCAAACGGCATTTTCGGCGACATTTGGGGATGAACTCCTTCACAGGTGCTGGCATGCCCCAGCAGTTCAATTTTTCATGGACGTGCGGGACGCCATCATTGAGCACGGTAGCAGCACTGCTCCTTTACTCACAGGTCAACGCCACGACATCACGATTCACGACGGAATATTGAAAATCACACACAATGACAACATGCGTTTGTTAGCAAGCTTGATGCCAATTGTCGAGGAGTTTATCGCTTCCCCTATTCATCAAATCGGCGGTAACAGATAACAACACGGGCAAACAAAAGGGGACATTGGGCAAACAAAAGGGGACATTGTACTTTTTTGCCAATGGGCAAACAAAAGGGGACATTGTACTTTTTTGCCAATGGGCAAA
>CAYMFZ010000404.1:0-3384 GCA_964389585.1 uncultured Pirellulaceae bacterium
AACTTCTGCCGGAAGTTTCCAAGATTCACGTAAGACCCAATTTCAGCAAGCGTTTAATCGATAAACGAGTCCGTTCATCGGCTTGGTAACTCTCGGCAAGAGTCACCCACTAATTTTATGTTCGAGGCTGCAAATGTCTTCGAAAGCGACTTTGCAGTTTTCCTGGTATGGGATGAACTCTTGGTTGAACTCAACTTTTGGTGAAGCTGGATGCTAGCAAAGTGAGTCCCCAGCGAAGTGTGCTTCATAACTAAAACGTTAATCGACAAATTAAAATTCAGCCTTTTCTTCCGTGGCTTCCTAGTCTTCTCTGCTTTCCCTTGCTGCTTGCGTTGCTTAGTTGGTTGCACATTCGTATTGCACTGCTTTCGCGACCTTCGTAGACTGTGGCGATTACCTACCTGATTTCTATCAGGCCCCACTATTTAATGGTAATTCTCACCTTATTGGAAAAGGGCTTTTGGTCCTTTGTAGCCAAGCAATCATCGCAACTAAAAGGATTGACAATGAAAATTCGATTGCGCGCAACGACAAACTTTTTACGGATGCCGCTGATTTTGCTCGCGTGCAGTTTGGTTACGGCCAACTGTTTTGGCGATGTGAATGGTAACAGTGGAAACGACGGCGGAAATATTCCAGACAACGACGGAGCTGGGTACAACAGCATTGTCACGATTACAGATTCCGAAGTGATTTCGGATGCGAAGTTTATTGTCGAGGGTTTGACCCACGATTGGATTGGCGACTTGATCATCACGATCGCTCACTCCACCAGCAATAAATCCGCAACATTGATGCATCGAGTTGGAACCGACACCGATCCAAACTCAGACGGATTTCCGGCTGACATGAATGGAACGTACATGTTTCAAGACGGAAATTCAAGTATTTGGACTGAGGCCGGCAATGGAGATACCGACTATGAAGTCGCGGCTGGAACCTACGCGGCCAGCGGCCAGTTTGAAGCGGTTGTTGATTTGAATTCGATCTTTGCTGGTGAGCTGACCAATGGAGACTGGACATTCAACATTTCCGATAACGATGGTGGCGAGACCGGAGCGTTTACACAAACCGCTGTAAGTTTCCAATCGGCGGCTGCGGTTCCTGAGCCTGGCACAATGGCAACGATCGTGGTTGGGACTTTGTTTGGTGGAATCTTCATTCGACGTCGACAAATGAAAAAGCTGAAGAAAGAGAAAGCTTAGTTGCCGCAACGTTTCAAACGGTGAAGTTGACGATTTCGTTTCATTGTTTGAAATCGTTTCGGATTTATCAGGATCGATGTGCCATTCAAATTGTGTCAATTCAATTGTGGCAATTAAGTTGTGGCAATTAAGTTGTGGCAATTTATTTGTGTCAATTTATTTGTGTCAATTTATTTATGGCATTCCAATTGTGGCATTTCACTCCGTGAAATAGCGCCAGACCTGATGCGCAGCGAAGGTGAGTCTAATGGCTCATTCAAGACGTAACAAATAAAGTTAGCTCTGTCGTTTCATTTGACTTACGCTCGTTCACGGAGTGAACGGCCACAATCGATTCGATCTGAAGTAAATCAATAAAGCGCAGCCAATTGGTTGCGTTTTTTTCTGTCACAATTGCTTCTGGCTAACTTGCTGGTTTGGAAGGCGAAGATTGATCGCTGCTTCAACACTGCGCACGACGGGTTGGAAATCGACGAAAGATTTCAGTGATTGACTTGGTGAGCAATGTAAGACTTAGTTCGACAGAGCAATTGCAAGACTCGCAATCATAAGACTAAGTGATCAACATGGCGTCGCCGTAACTAAAGAAGCGGTACTTTTCCTTGATTGCTTCTTCGTACGCCCGTTGCATGAGTTCATCTCCACCAAACGTTCGGATCATGACCAGCAACGTACTTCGCGGCAGATGGAAGTTCGTCAACAATCCATCGACGCATTTAAACTCGTAGGGCGGACGGATAAACAATTCCGTTTCTCCGCTCCATGGTTCTAGAGTTCCATCGGCAGATGCCGTTTCAAGTACACGAACGCTCGTGGTTCCGACGGCGATAACACGACCACCATTGGCTCGGGTTTCATTAATCAGGTCGACCGATTTTTTTTCAATCGAACCACGTTCAAAGTGCATTTTGTGATCAGATAGTTTCTCAACAGCTACAGGCCGAAACGTTCCGATGCCAACGTGAAGCGTGACTTGGGCGATCTTGACTCCGGCATCGATGATTCGATTGATGAGCGGCTTCGTCAGATGAAGGCCGGCGGTCGGAGCGGCGACCGCGCCGGCATTCTTTGCAAAGATGGTTTGGTAATTCTTGACATCCGAATCGATCATGTGTCCGTCACGAATGTAATTGGGCAGTGGGACGCGGCCAACCAATTCAAGAATCTCATCGAAAGTGCCCGGTGCATTGGGGCGGACAACCCATGAGCCATCGTCCAGTCTTGCAACTAGATCCAACGTCATTCTCTCGCCGCCGTTGCGGTCTTGGAGTGTAACCGTCTCGCCGATTTGAACTTTGCCACGCGTCTTGGCAAGTATCCGCCAGTTTCCCGCGTCGTCGGCTTCAAGAAAAAGTCCTTGCCAACGACCGCGCGTCAAAGTTCGAAAGCCAACTAGTTTCGCTGGAATGACTTTCGTGTTGTTGAGTACCAGGCAGTCGCCGCTCTTAAGTAGCTGGTCAAAATCACGAATGTGTTGGTGTTCAAGCGTTCCTGATTTTTTTTCAATAGAAAGCAGCCTGGCGTCTTCACGATTCGCAAGCGGATGCTGCGCGATGAGTTCTTTGGGAAGCTCGAAATCGTAGTAGTCGGCAAGCTCAAGTTGTTGATCGGTGTCTGGCATCGAAATACGAGTGTGGTAACGGGAGTGAAGTTATTGATTTTAAAAAAGCGAACAGGTAGCCGCTTCGTTGTACGTTGTTTCGAGCAGAGCGAGTAGGGCGCAGGTCTCCAGCAAACCTTACGGCAACCTCTTGGAAGCTTTGGGGGCCAGTCTTCCACGACCCGTCGATGAATCAGCCCGAGCTGGCAAGGTGCGGTGAGTAGCGGAATCTTGGAACCACGTTTTCCGATTATTAGTTTGCTCGGTTTACCGTGAGATTGCATTTAGATGCACTGAATCAACAATTTTCAAAATTCCGAGTTTTCTTATTGGGCTTCAAACGCGGGAAAAACATGGCTTCTGTGTCGTTTTAGTCTGTTTTTCCGGGCTTTTTGATGGATTGACCGATCACTTTAAATCCTTATCTTGGGGGCTCGGTGGGAAGGAGTGGTAGTTTTTGGGTGATTTGCCCAATCGTATCTCGTACTCGGATGGAATGCGTGGTTTTTACTGGCACCTACAAACGTGCGCTCGACAGCAAGCAACGAGTCTTGCTACCGAAAAGACTCCGTTTAGGGC
>CAYMFZ010000404.1:3394-3934 GCA_964389585.1 uncultured Pirellulaceae bacterium
AATCTGTTTTTGACTCCGGGTGCGGATCAATGTTTGGAGCTGCACACAAGCCAGTCACTTAACGAGTTGGCTACGCGTGCGAGCAAGTCGCCTTCAGGGGCCAAAAATCTTCGATCGTTCTCGCGGCTTTTTTACGCCAGAGCCCAGCAGTGTGATATTGATAAGCAAGGAAGGATTCGAATTCCTGTTGAGCTGGCAGGATTGGCGAATCTTGAAAAAGAAGTTGTCTTTGTCGGCGTCGGTTTTCATTGGGAGATCTGGGATCTCGATCGATGGGATGAATACTTGGCGTCGAACGATTCAGCGTTTGATCAAATCGCTGATCTAACTTTCGATGCGATGATGCCGACAGCGAATGGGAGTGCCGTTGGTGCCGGCGAGCTGGTAGGGCATAAACCAAAGTGAACAGGAAGTCAGAGAATTGAAAAGGAATTGATTCTCATGGAGTTGGTTTGACGATGGAGCGCAAACAACAGTTCGAAGGATCGAATGGAACTATTTTTGAGGGATCAAAAAATGAAAACTTCGAAGGAATGAATT
>CAYMFZ010000404.1:3944-5811 GCA_964389585.1 uncultured Pirellulaceae bacterium
ATGAAGGACTTTCGAATGAAGACTTGGAAATGTCCAAACAGTCAAACGGGGCGACTAGTCTTAAGCCAAAGTAAACAGGATGTACGAGGATCAGAATGGAATCGGTTCACGATGGATCGTGATAAGCAAATCAATGGATTGATGGTTTTTTTGAAGGATCAAAAAGTTGGATTCGAGGGAGTGGAATATTTGATACGTCCTTTGTTTCGCCACGCAGCAGATGTGCGTCATGTCTGGTCACAGGATGACGTCTGTTTGCTGCAAGCCCGTTCATGAGGAACAGGTGGCAAACATCCGTTTCGACGGAACTAAGCGGCTTGGGGAATGGATGTCCCCAAGTCGTTTTCTAATTCGGTTTGAAGATGTAGTTCTGGATTCTGGCTTATTTCAATTTTGAAAATTTGTCTGAACAATAAAACTAAGTTGAATTTCACCATTGAAGTCTCAGATTGTGGCATTTCACTCTGTGAAATTGCGCCAGACCTGATGCGAAGCGAAGGTCAGTTATAAACCTGCGATCAATTTTCAAATGTCTCTGTCGCTTCGCTCGGAGGGGCGCTCGTTCACGGAGTGAACGGCCACAATCTCATACTCATACTCATACTCGCCGAGCAAGCTTCCAAAATCTCACTGAAGCACTGCTCACAACTCAACAGAACAGCTTCCTACTCGAAGTTGCCATGAGTGGATTAAGAATAAGAATAGGGCTAAAATCTACAACGAATCGTCGGGCTACTTCCGTCGAATTGTTTTTTTCATCGATTGAAGCCACGACGTGACCATCCATATTCCTGTTCTCCCTGCCGAAGTCATCGAGGGAATGAATCCTCAACCCGGACACACTGTTGTAGACGGAACACTTGGCGGAGGAGGGCACGCGCGTGAGTTACTTGATCGAATCGGTCCCACGGGGCGGTTGCTTGGATTTGATCGTGATCCGGGTGCGGTCGAAGAAACGGCTGAAAGAATCGACGATGCCAATGCGACTTTGATTACATCCAACTATTCGAATATTCCTGAATACCTTGTCGATTTGGGGATTGAGACCGTCAATTCAATTTTGCTTGACCTGGGGCTTTCGAGCGACCAACTGGCAGACCGGGATCGTGGATTTAGTTTTCAATCAGATGGGCCATTGGATCTTCGTTTCAATCCAATGGCGGGCGAGTCTGCAGCAAAGCTCGTTAATCGACTGAGCGAAAAACACTTGGCTGATTTGATTTATCAATTTGGCGAAGAGCGTTATAGCCGTCGCGTCGCCAGAAAGATCGTCAAACTGCGACACGAAAACAAAATCGAAACTGCGTCACAACTCGCTTCGATTGTGCGGTCATGCATTCCAAAGACAAAAGGGCAGTCGATTGACCCAGCAACCCGAACGTTTCAAGCGCTTCGCATTGCTGTAAACGAGGAGCTTAAGTGGTTGAAGTCAGCGATGAATAGGCTTCCTGATTTGTTAGCGCCTGGTGGCAGGATTGCATTAATCAGCTTTCATTCGCTAGAGGATAGGATCGTGAAGCAGGCGCTCAATCAAAATGACTCGCTCAAAGTTTTAACCAAGAAACCGATTCAGGCTTCTGATGAGGAACTCGATGCAAATCCACGAAGCAGAAGTGCAAAACTCCGGGTGGCGGAAAAGCTTGGTTAACAATCGTCGCGACTGATTTACTCTAGGCTCAATGCTAGCAAGTGGCGTTTGTCGTTGGTAGTTACGCCCACGTTTGTTTCTCGTTCTGGTTCGACGTTTCGGCGGATCTCTCGTTTCTGTATAGTCCCGCGACTCATGCCTCCAAGTCGTTGGAAGAAAATGCGAGATCCATTTCGACCCAATCCAAAAACTCAGCTAGTTCGAGAAGCCCAAATTGGC
>CAYMFZ010000405.1:0-5807 GCA_964389585.1 uncultured Pirellulaceae bacterium
AGTAGGAGTAGGAGTAGGAGTAAGAGTAAGAGTAAGAGTAAGAGTAAGAGTAAGAACCTATCCGAAAACCAAGAGGTGATTCGACAGTGAGCCGAAGGCGCTAGCCTCGGGCCGGGACGACCAGCAAAACAAGTCACTCGTTAGATTGGCCCAAGGCTAGCGCCAACGGATCACAACTTTTGGGATTTGCTCTAAGAGTAGGAACTCGTGCTTTTGCACTTAATGCCGCAGGCTTTTTTACGGATGGGGCTCGACCCTCACGTTTTTGTCATCGCCTTTCTTCAGATCGTTGGCTTCTGCAACATCTTCCTGCGAAGGACGCGGAGTTAAATTCGCTTTCGCAAAATTCACTCGCTGACTCTTTGTGATTTCGTTGATCGACTGAGAAATCTCCGAACTGATTTTTGGCATCGCTTGGTACCGCCAAGGCAACGTCACCGTGAATGTGCTGCCCTTGCCGACTTCGGATTCAAGTTCGATTTTCCCGCCCAGCAGAATGCAAAGCTCTTTCACAATCGAAAGTCCAAGTCCGGTTCCCGACACCTCTCGCGTCAACGAATCTCTTCCAATTGCGGCGACGCCTTGGCGAAATTTTTCGAACACAATGGATTGATCCGACTCGGCAATTCCAACTCCCGTGTCGCGAACATGAATCTGAAGCTGCTCACCCGCAATTCGTTGAGCGTCGACATTAATCCTGCCACCCTCCGGCGTAAACTTGATCGCGTTCGAGAGCAAATTTGTGAGAATCTGCCGCAGTTTAATCTTGTCTTGAAACACCGCCGGATAAGATTCGTCAACGTTGAAATCTAGTTGGATGTTTTTCTTTTCAGCGAGGTGGCGAACCATTTCGCAAAGCTCGTTGACAATCTGATGGACTTTCAACTCCGTCGGATTGACTTCCATCATGCCGGCTTCAAGTTTCGCCAAATCAAGAATGTCATTGATCAAATCCAACAAGATTCTGCCTGAGCTGCGAATGTTCGACGCGAATCGAATTTGCTTTCCCTCAAGTCCCTTCGCATTTTCGAGGATCTCTGAAAATCCAATGATGCTGTTGAGGGGCGTTCGAAGTTCGTGGCTCATGTTGGCCAGGAACTCACTTTTGACTTGATTGATTTCGTACAGCTTCAAGTTTAACTGCGCCTGCTCGTCGACTTTTTTGTCCAAGTCTTCATTGACGTTTTCCAACGCTTGTTGCGAATCTTGAAGGTGGCGAAGCATGCGGTTGAAAGATTTAGAAAGCTCTTCAAACTCATCACCCGTTTCCAACTCTGAGCGAACATCCATTCGACCGTGACTGACTTCCTCAGTTACATCACGCAGGTGAGCCAGCGGTTTTACAATCGCATATCGAACAATCGCCCATAAGAAAGCCATGCAAACAACAGCCGTTCCGATCGCGACTGAGACGAGGATCGCGCGACTGGAGGTGATCGCTTCGCGGGTGATTTTGTTGTCGAGTGTGATTTTGTAGAACACCGTAGGCGCAAGACGGTTCGCTTCGGCCAGCAATTGTGCTTCTTCCGTGGCGTTGTCAACCGATTGAAGAAGAGTTTGGATCTCGCGAAACCGAGAGGGCGAATCAGGCTCTTTGGAGCTCGGTAGATGGCAACTTATGCACGCTGAACGAAATACGATCGGCGTATAGTATTCGTACTGTTCGCCCTCAGAGTAGGCTTTGCCAGGAGGTCCAGTTGATTCATTGGAGGTTGGGTTTTCGGCAGCTTGAGCCAGTTCGTTCAGCTTTTTCTCGTAGCCTTCAGCGTCAGAACTCCTCAGTTGATCCAGTTCGTTTTGTTGGTCTTGAAGTTTGGAAGCTTGATCCAAAAGATTTTCCAAACGCCAGATTTCTTTTGGTTCCGTGGCGACCCTGGGCTGTGATACACCATTGATCTTAGCGCCAATTTGATTGCGAACAATTGTGTCGTCCAGCACAATTACCTCGGCGCTATAAGGTGTTGCCCGAGGTTGTTCAGCAAGAAGTTTAAAAAGTTCTTCCTCGCCCGCGTTCTCAAGATTCTTGATGTTCTTCAGGTGGGTGCGAAGTAGATTTACCGATTTGAAATTTTCGGCTTGGACACAAATATTGCGATGGATTTCTTTTTCGGCGATTCGAGAAACAAAGAAAAAGGAAACGCCGATTAGGGCAAGCAGCGCAAGTCCAAACCAGATTCGGATCTTTCGTTCCAAATTGGATTCGCCAAGGACGCGTTTGATGCCACGGTAGGACATGAAGTGATGGGTTCTCGAGAATTGGGGCAGATAAGTTTATTGTAGGACTGCATGAGAACCCGAACCAGAGCGATATGACGAACTCGATCACGGATACAGACCCGTTAGAAGCTCAAGCACGTTCGAAATAACTTATCTCTTTCGCTGTCTTTTCGCTGGCCAAAAAAGATCAAGTCAAAATTAAGGCTGGTAAAGCTCAAAACTGTGACTACCAAGTTGAAAAGAGGACTGGTCAATTCGAAAACAGGACTGGTCAAGTCGAAAACAGAGACTGGCTCCGACTCGCAAGACTAGTTCTCTTCAACCGAATAAAACGTCGGTGCCTGTCCCTATTTTCGACGCCCCATTTTCGATACCTGCGCCCCATTTTCGACGATCTAAAAATTTACATCATGTCTTGCGGGTCGATGTCAACGATCCACTGCACATCATCAATCGACTTAATCGTCGTTTGGGCACGTCGAATAACTTTTTGCAAATCGCCTTCGGTTTCAGATCCCAGCAGCATGTGGAAACGAAACTTGCCGCGAAGTTTCTCCACAGGTGCAGGAGCCGGGCCTGTAACTACGATGTCTGACATAAGCGTTTCCGATGCCGATTGAATCTCTTCTGCGATATGATCCGCCATCTGATCGGCTTTGGATTGAATCTCAGATCGAATCACAATTCGGGCTTGAAAGCCAAATGGCGGATAGTTGAATTCTTCTCTCTGCGGAAGTTCCGTCGTGGCAAAGCCGATGTAATCGTGCTTCGTAGCGGCTTGGATGGCTGGATGTTCAGGATTGAAAGTCTGCACCAACACGCGACCCCCTTTTTCGCCCCGCCCCGTTCGTCCTGCCACCTGAGTGACTAGTCCAAACGTTCGCTCGGCGGCGCGGAAATCAGGAAGGTGGAGCGCTGTGTCCGCGTTGATGACTCCGACGAGCGTGACGTTCGGGAAATCCAAACCCTTGGCAATCATTTGCGTGCCAAGCAAGATTTTTGTTTCGCCATTTCGAAATTGCGTCAGTGCTTTTTCATGGCTGCCAGGTTTTCGCATCGTGTCGGTGTCCATCCGCATCATTGGCACGTCAGGAAAAATGGCTTCGACGTTAGCGGCGAGTCGTTGCGTTCCTAAACCTGAAAATCGAATCGAAGGATTGTTGCACTGAGTGCATTGTTTGGGTTCGGGAATCTGGTGATCGCAATAATGACAACAAGCTTTGCTTCCCTCGACGTGATGCGTCAGGGGAATCGAACAGTCAGGACAAGTCTCAACATTTCCGCAAGCAGGACACTGAATCCGCGTCGAAAATCCGCGTCGGTTGAGTAGCAAAATGACTTGGCCACCCGCTTCGATGGCTTGGTTTATTTCCTGCCGAAGTTTCTGACTGATGGGGCCAAACCGTTTTCGACCACCAAAATCGACACGTAAGTCAATTGTTGCAACGTCAGGAAGTGGAAGATCGAGAACGCGTTTTTTGAGAGACAGTTTTTGATAGGTGTCAGATTTCGCTCGTTGCCAAGTCTCAAGCGACGGCGTTGCTGAGCCGAGCACCAAAGGGACTTTTTCGTTGGCGGCTCTCCAGTCGGCAACGTCGCGGGCGTGATAACGCGGTGCTTTGTCCTGCTTGAAAGAGCTGTCGTGCTCTTCGTCCAATACGATCAAGCCAAGGTTTGGAGTTGGGGCAAAAATAGCGCTCCGCGCGCCAACAATGACTTGCACATTTCCCGCCGCGATTTGTTGCCAATGCCAGGCTCGCTGGGCAGCGGTTAAGTTCGAATGCAAAACGGCGACGCGATCGAATCTGGCCCGAAAGCGTTGCCGCGTTTGCGGTGTTAGGCTGATTTCAGGAACAAGCACGATGGCTTGCTTGCCAAACTCGACAACTTTTTGGATCGCGCGAATGTAGACTTCAGTTTTTCCGCTTCCAGTGATCCCGTGCATCAAGAAAGTTCGATGGCTGTCCGCGTCAATGTGTTTGCTGATCTCGGCCAGTGCCGTTTCTTGTTCGGGATTGAGAACAAGGTCGGCCATCCGTTGCTCGCGCGGAATCTCATGCGTTTTTTGTTGAACACGACGCGACGAGGTGACGATGATGCCTTTTTTACGAAGCGTCGAAATCGGACCCTGAGTGCAGCCGACGGTTTCCGCAAGCTCGCGCGGTGTCCAGTCTTGGACGCTACCAATGATCGTCTTCAGGATGTTTCGCTGAAGCTCAGACAACTTCATCGTGTCCATTCTTTCGGCAACGCCCTCGGCGAGGCTCAAAAAAAGCATCTCTCGCGTGCCCGAATTGTTTCGAACAGCCGGCGGAACGATCGTGTCGATGACTTGGCCCAGCGGGCAAATGTAATAGTCACTGATCCAGTTCGCCAAACCAAGCAGGTTCGCGTTGATCAAAGGTTTGGGATCGAGGACACGCGTAATCGGTTTTAGCTTTTGAGGATTGACGGACGAAGCCAGTGGGTGGAACGGTCCAATCACGTCGACACAATAGCCTTGCATCTTGCGATTGCCACGACCAAGCGGGACTTCGATTCGCACGCCAGGCTTGACTGATTTTTCCAAGTCTGACGGGATCGAATAATCGTAAGGGCCATAGGGGGCTCCGGAAAACGCGATCCGCGCAGCGAGCCAGTCGTCTTGGTCATCCAGTTGCCAAGGCTGGGGTTCGACATTGAAAAGCGATTGTTGGTCCATGCTGACAACATATCAGATTCGCGTGACACGTTGGGTCCAAACGAAAATTCTGACAACTGAAAGGGCATCAGTGGCAGTAGAAGCCGGCCCAATCTTGTGCTACGTTCGTCGTGAATTATTAGTTGAAGGATACCAATCACAATGCGAATCGGAATTTTTGGCGGATCGTTTGATCCGATTCATTTCGGACACTTGATTCTGGCCGAGCAATGCCGCGAACAAGCGAATTTGGATCAGGTTTGGTTTATTCCGTGTTCGCTGGGTCCACACAAAAAGGACGGTGCACATAGCACGGATCGCCAACGAATTGAGATGGTTGAATTGGCTTTGGCCGGACACACACCATTTGTGCTGTCCAAGATCGAAATCGAGCGGGGTGGTGTTAGCTACACCGTCGACACGTTGAAGCAAGTTCGCGAATCCAATCCAGACGATGAGTTGTTTTTGTTGATGGGCGATGACTCGCTGGAGAGCTTCGATAGTTGGAGAGAGCCAAAAACGATTTGCGAGCTGGCGATTCCCCTAGTCGTCAACCGACCAGGTTCCGGGGAAGTTGATCTTTCGGTGTTGGAGAAGTACGTGGATCCGAGTCGATTTGAGATTTTCAAATCGGCCGTGATTGTAAGCCCACAGATTCAAGTCAGCAGCAGCGAAATTCGGAAGCGAGTAGGCGAAGCGAAATCAATCCGTTATCTGACACCACGCCCTGTCGAGAAGTATATTGAAACGCAGAAGTTGTTTTTGAATTCGAACTAGCGACGAGAGTGGGAGGCTTAATGAGATCGTAGCATTTCACTTTGTGGTAATTGTGAAAATTCACTCATTGTGAAAATTCACTCCATCATTGTGAAAATTCACTCCGTCATTGTGGCATTTCACTCCGTGAAAT
>CAYMFZ010000406.1:0-2846 GCA_964389585.1 uncultured Pirellulaceae bacterium
CCCCATGCCCATAACGAGAACACAAATGATTAACGAGCGTTTGCACATAGGATTCTCTGTCGTTAGGTAAGTCAATATTTTCGTGGCGGCAAGCTTGATTTTCGTACAACGCGTGAGCGATATCAATCAGACATCAATGAAAGATTCAAAAAAGGGTAGAGCGTTGGCCGACTCGATTTGATCCATGTCGCCATCATTGCCTTCAATTATTCCTTGCGTTTTCAGCATGAGGTTCCATCTAAATCGAATAAATAAGGGTCAATCCTTGTTTATTCGGTGTTCTCATATGTAAACCTTTGACTTCACGAAAGCGTCAAAGATGCTGGAGGTTAGTCTTTTCAACTTCTTCCAAACCTGCATCAACTGCTGGGATTGGGAACTTCCAACTTGTACATCAGGTTTCAACATGATCACCAAACAACTCGGCAAGATTTTTGGCATCTGCGTTTTTGCTTTGCTTCTTTCTGGATTCACCGCACATGGTTTCGGCGATGTAATCAACGGCGGGTTCGAGGATGACGACACTTCTGGTGGAGACGTTGCTGGTGCATCAGGTTGGAGCGTTTTAAACGATGTGTTTTCTTCTTCCCAATCTGCAACACCATTCGAAGGTGTTAACGTCGTGAAGATGTTTGGGCCTTTCAACTCAACACCTGAGGCAGCCAACGTTCACCAATCGCTCGCAGCAACCGCTGGGCAAGTCTGGCTCGCCAGCGCGCAAGCTCAAAACTGGGGTGGCGATGCGATGCTGGGAGACACATTCGGTTCTGTACTGCTTGAATTTTTCGACGGTGGTGGCTCGGTGATTGGATCCGCGCTGGAATCAGCACGTGTCGATGCGAACACGACGGCCGATGTTTGGAATCTCTTGACGATTTCTGGGACCGCACCGACTGGAACGGCCACGGCAAAAATTACGCTTCAGCATGTTCAGCCGACCGGCGGAAACTTTGGCGGATCTGTCTTTTTCGATGATGCCCATCTGACATTCACGGGCGTTCCAGAACCGGGCAGCATGACGTTGCTTATGCTTGGCGGACTCGGGTTGTTCGCTCGCCGACGTCGCTAGAAAAACTTATTTCCAAGGGCCTTCTTTTCCAACGCTAACAAACGATTTCCCATCAAGGCGGAAGAGCCCTTGATAGCCGCCCATCCAAATCTTGCCTTGCTTGTCCTCGTAGATGCACTGAATCGCGTTGGTGCCCAAGCCATCTTTTTCCGAGAAGTTGGCAAACACTTTTCCGTCGTATCGGTAAACGCCAGAATTTTCGATCGGAAACCAAATGTTACCTGAGGTGTCTTTGAAAAGACTCCACGCCTCAATTCCTTCGACCCCATCCTTTGCATCGAAATGCGTGAAGGAAGTCCCGTCATACCGACAGACGCCATTGTGGTGAGTAGCAAACCAAAAATTGCCGTCATTATCTTCAAGGATTGCGTTCACTGAGTTGTCACACATTCCGTCTTTCACCGAAAGATTGGAAAGCGATTTTCCGTCATAAATATAAGCACCAGCACCGGTCCCAAACCACATCCGCCCTTTGCTGTCTTCAACAATACAGTGAACAATCCTGGAGCTGGTTACGCCGCGGAGAGGATCTGGTTTTCCTTCAGGAATCGCAAACGGTGTAAACTTTTTTCCGTCGAAACAGCTAACGCCTTTCAACGAACCAACCCAAATCGTGCCCTTGCCATCGATGGCGATGCTCCAAACATCGTCGTGCGCCAATCCGTCTTCTTCGGTGAAATTGACAAATGACTTTCCGTCGTACTTGGTGATACCCCCCGAAGTCCCAAACCAAACGTTGCCGGACTTGTCTTCAACAATGCCCCGAACCGCCCATCCGCCAAAGCCTTCAGTGGTGTTGAAGTTCTCTACTGTTTTTCCGTCGTAGCGGATAACTCCATCACCATTGGTGCCCAACCACAAGTTCCCTTTGCCGTCTTGATGAATCCTTCGCACGAATTCGCTAATCGGTTGAGTGGGATTCTCGTTGGCTTTCGTTGCTTGACTGGATGCGGGCTGAACGGCACTTTTGGCAGTTGAATCTACTTGTTGATCAACAGCAACCGAAGTTGAAGTCGAATCAACACGATCTGACCCCTGTATTGCCAACTGGGGGTTGGCTTGTTCCAAACACCCCGTGAGAAAAAGTGAAATGCAGGCAATCAAAGTCAAAAAAGTGTTAAGCACGTTAAATCCAAGCTAAGGTGGCGCGGTGATTTGTCGTTACTTGATACGGAAATGAAATCTAAAAGTTCAAGAAGAATCCCAAGACTCACACGAACGCAAGTCTTGGGAATAGATGAAGGGATAAATCAAGTTCAATGTTGAATTGGAAACGCAAATTTCGAACCTCAATGATCCTACTCTTGCTCGTTAAGTTCTTTGATCCGAATGTTCTTGAAGAGAATGGTTCCTGCTTTACCCTTGTGAACTTGAAGTGCAAAAAACCCTTTGGCGTAAGTTCCATCGTCAACCCAATGCGACGCTGGAACGCCATTGAGCCAGGTCTTAACGACGTTGCCCTTGGCTGAAATGGTAACTCGATTCCAGTCATCTGTTTTCTCAGCAGCGCGAGCGGCCTGATGCTCTTTTAACCAAAGCGGATAAAAGTAGCCTCCGCAACTCTGACCGTAGATGCCGCCTGACCAATGACGATCAGCTTTGCCGAGTCCTTCCATTTCAACTTGCGGCCCAAAGACTGTTTCCGGTTTGGGCTCTTCAGTTTTGGGTTCGTCCGCCTTTTCAGAATTTGAGTTTGTGTCGGCCTTTGCCTTCTTTCCTTTTCTCGTTTTCTTCACACTAGGTTTGGCGTTCGAACGGAATTGAACTCCCGTGTTCC
>CAYMFZ010000406.1:2856-5756 GCA_964389585.1 uncultured Pirellulaceae bacterium
AAACACGAAATCGGTGTAGTCAGCTTTTTCAGTACACAGGTAGGTGCTCTCGGATCCCGGAACGCAAGTCCCCACGATCTGACCATCGCGAACTTCAAACGTACAAGTTCCGCCTTTGGAGTTCCAACCTGACAAGTCGGTACCATTAAACATCGCGACGAACCCCTCGGACAATTCTGGCTCCGCGTCAGTGTTAAGCAACATCTCGCTTGGTTTCGGAGCGTTCGCCTGAGTTTCGTACTTTTCAATCCAAGCTTTTTGAGTTGGGTCAGCTTCCTGTCCAACTGCAACCGGATTGGCTTCAAAGCAGCCGGCCCAAACTATCGTGGCAATTACCCCACTCAATAAAAAACGGCGAAGTGAAATTTGAAATTCTCGCAACATCTACATTCTCCGAAACTTTGAGTTCGTTGGGGCAAAACTGTTCAACAAGTGTATTTGATCGGCGACCTAAAATCATTGCCTCTCTTCCGACAGAACAGCAAAGTCGAAAATCAATCAACTTTCGTTGATTGTTGTGGCACTTTTTGGTGGGTAACTTCTGCCGGAAGTTTCCAAGACGCACGCAAGACCCAATTTCAGCAAGCGTTTTATCGAAAAATGAAGTTACCCATCGGCATGGTAACGCTCGGCAAGAGTCATCCAATAAAGTTCGTTCAATACTTTGAAGGCTGCAATTTTAGGCGACTATCGAATGGCTGATGGGCAAACAAATCAGACCCACAAATCAGTCCAGATAGTTCCGCTCAGATCCGACCATGCGTTTGCAGAATTCGACTCAATGTGAGAAACTAGATAAGCACAAATTTGCGAGTAAAATCGTTCTTTTTCAATCTACACGGCGTCGCTGATAAGACGCTATTCCGCCCACCAGCTCACCACAATCCGAACACATTCTGAATCACCTAAGCGTCGTGAAACGGAAGAAAGGCAAGAACCGATGGCGTATCCAAGAATTGCCCGACTAAAGACATTTGAAGACTTCGAAAAACGGCTTGCCGAGTTGAAAGTTGAGCTTCCTTGCGATGAGGCCGCTCCTGAATCAAACGGCAGTTTGGCCAAATCTGCCGAAGTCGACGGCATGAAAATTGGAAATCGGTTTTCGATCTTGCCCATGGAGGGATGGGATGGAACGACTGACGGCAAGCCTACTGAATTAACCCGGAGACGTTGGCACAATTTTGGTATCAGCGGGGCAAAACTGATTTGGGGTGGCGAAGCCGTCGCCGTTCATCCAGACGGTCGAGCGAATCCGAATCAACTAATGATTAATGATGCGAACCTGTCGGAAATCGAATCGCTTCGAACCGATTTAATTGAACAACATGCGGCACGTTTTACGCAGACTGACGATTTGTTGGTTGGTCTACAGCTTACTCATTCCGGACGTTTCGCTCGACCGAATGACAAAGCGGTTGCTGAACCTTTGACCGCGCAGCGAAACTCTGCACTCGATGCCAAACAAGGAATTACGGACGATTCTTCGATGCTGACGGATGATGATTTATCGAGTCTTGTTGACGATTTTATTGCCGCCGCTGTGTTGGCAGACAAAGCAGGATTCACTTTTGTCGACGTGAAGCACTGCCATGGTTACCTTGGTCATGAATTGCTCAGCGGTTTCGATCGACCCGGCAAGTACGGCGGTAGCTTTGAAAATCGAACACGGTTCATCAGAGATATCGTTGATGGAATTCGTGCTGCTGCTCCTCGACTGAAATTCGGTGTGCGGGTCAGCATCTTTGACTTCTTTCCATATAAGCCGGGTGAAGATCGAATTGGCATTCCGGATCCACTTGGGGATTCAAAGCTGACTTTTGGTGGTGACGGAACGGGTCTTGGAATGAACTTGGACGAACCGTCAAAGTTCATGGAGCTTTTGAAAGAGCTTGGGATTCAATTGGTTTGCACGACCGCCGGCAGCCCGTATTACAATCCGCACATTCAACGACCCGCCTTTTTTCCACCAAGCGATGGCTATCAACCTCCAGAAGATCCACTTGTTGGAGTGGCGAGACAGATCAACGCCACGGCGGAATTGAAACGTCGAAATCCAGATATGTTTCTCGTGGGTTCAGGGTACACGTATCTTCAAGATTGGTTGCCAAACGTTGCCGAGGCTGTCGTTCGAACCGGCATGGCGGACTCCATTGGTTTGGGACGGATGGTGCTAAGCTATCCCGACCTTCCGGCTGACGTTTTAAATGGGACTGTCATGGCGCGAAAAAAGATTTGCCGAACGTTTAGTGATTGTACGACTGCACCACGAAACGGAATCGTCAGCGGATGTTATCCATTAGATCCGTTTTACAAGAAGATGCCCGAGCACGATGAATTGAAGGTTGCGAAAAAGGCGACGTAGAGTTCTAAGGTTTTCTCAAATTCTAAGGCGATGACAAGATCAAAGGCGTTGGAAAGATCTAAGGTGTTGGAAAGATCTTGGATTATGGAAAGATCTAAGGTGTTGGAAAGATCTTTGATTATGGAAAGATCTTGGGCGATGGAAAAATCTTAGGGTCTGTTCTTTGTTTCGAAGCGATTGGATGAATCGCTTCATTGGTGGAGCACTAAAACCGATGTTGCCCTTGGTGAATCACTATCTATCGTGTCTTTTTTGAAGTGGTAAGAGATTTTGCACTTCACGTTATGATTGCGGAGCAATCAACGACTATCGATAGTCGTTGATCACTCCGTGATCATAACGCAGCCTATCGAAAGACCTCCAATTCAATTTTCCAATCACGATAAACCGAGTACTTGAATCCTCAATGTGTTGGATAACTCAGTTGGCTGATCGCTTCGCTGATTAGATCACTGCTGCCCGCTCGTTCGATAGGAATGCCACTAATTGAATCTCAAAACGGGTGATCACAAAAACCGACGCTGCCTCTTGGTGAATC
>CAYMFZ010000407.1:0-3369 GCA_964389585.1 uncultured Pirellulaceae bacterium
CCGCGTTATCCAAAGCCGTTGGGTCGGCGGGCCATCCGTTCATGTAAACCGTCGTGAGAACCGCGACTTCGTTTTTAGCGGCGGCGGCTTCTAAAGCGCCTGCCAACAACTTGCATCCAGCGTTGTGCTCATGGGCTCCGTAGCCATGACTCGGCTTGCCCGCGAGAAAGACGATTTTTTTAAGTGAGTTGCTTTTGCCAGCCCCTTTTTTTGAATCAGAAAGAGGAAGCCGTTTGAGTTTGACGTCTTTAAACTCAATCTTCATTGGCGGACCTTGGTGAATTTGAAAACCGAGCAAGCCCTTTCTCTTAAACTGCTTTTTGTCTTCGTCGATCACTTCCGAGGTAACATGGCCGTTGATTTTCGTGACGAAGTGGTTGCCTTGGGCGGTGACTTCCATTTCGTTCCAGTCGTCCATGTCGATCTTGGAAAGAATCTCAGCCGCGTCCCCAGCTTGTTCAACGTCTTTGTCTTTGTTGCCTCGGATTGTTACTTTCTGTCCACGTTGGCACATGATCCCTCGGCCGGTTCTCTCGGAATAGAGGATTCCAATGTATTTTCCCGAGCGATCAATGTCGGCTTGGTAACCAGACAACCGATCTTCTACCCCCTCGAAGAGCTCGCTACGAAACTGAACGCCGCTATTGGCACGAGGCGTTCCTGAAACCTTGAATTTGAGACGCAAGCAAAAATCGTCGACTTCGCCTTGCTCCCAAACCAGAAACCGATTCACGTCGACCGGATTCTCAGCGGTTGTTTCGCCAACGATCGCACCGTCCTCCACACGCCAGAATTTTTCGTTGCCTTTCCAACCCGTCAGCGATTTGTTGTCAAAGATGGGTTTGAATCCATCGGCTTCATCATCCGAATCTTCGGAATCAAGCTTTTTCAAGCGAAGGTCCTTGAACTCAATTTTCATTGGTGGACCGGTGTGAAGCTGAAGTCCGAGCAATCCACTCGCGTCGGCATGGTCTTTTTCCGAGTCGATCAATTCAGAAGTCACCATTCCGTTGACGGTAATTGTGAGGTGATTTCCAACCGCCTTGATCGTGTAGTCGTTCCATTTCGTCACGTCTATCTTTCCAAAGATTTCGGCTTTGTCGGCGACGATCTCTTTAGTGCGTTCGCCTGATTCATTAATCGTGACTTTTTCGCCACGGTCGCAAACGAGTGCTCGGCCAGTCTTTTCATCGTAGATGCAGCCTAACCATTGGCCCGCCAGATCAATGTCGGCTTGATAACCAACCATGTGCCCGTCGGGCTCGACTTCGCAGCGAAACTGAACGCCGCTGTTCGAGCCTTCGCCAGAGATACGATACTTAAACCGAAGTTCGAAATCGCCGAGCTCTCCACCTTGCCATTTGATGAAGTCATTTTTCTTGAGCGGATTGTCAGCCGATTGCTCACCGACAATCGCACCATCTTTGACCGTCCAGAAACCTTCTTGTCCCTTCCAGCCGTCAAGCGTCTTGCCGTCAAAGATCGATTCGAATCCGTCTTCTTGTGCGGACAAAAAATTGGAAGAGCAATTGGCCCAGCCCAGAGAAAGCACTGACGCGACAAGCAAAACAAAAACACGAAGCATATTCAATCCTAAATTGGACGGTGATTACTGAGCTTACAGTTTACTACCAATGCGAGAGCGAGTGCAAACCGCCGAAGGAACTTGAGTTTCGACAAGTCGTCCGTCAATTCCTCTGTTGGATTTGACCGTAGTGGACGAGGTTACAAGTTCAGGGATTTTTGCTGGCTAAAGAACTCGCAAACTCGTTCACCCTGAAATCGTATTTTGAAATTCAACACTAATTATTGGCTTTTGTCACTTTGCGTTGCGACTGCTTTTTCCATAACAGGTAAGCAGGAAAGACCAACGATGCAAAATAAATTGCAAATGCAACGTAGCCAGACGGTTTGTGTACCACGTATTCGCCAGTGATTGAATCAAGATCGACCGGTTGACCGTCATCGATAATTAACGCTCGGCGAATCATTTCGGGATCAGCGTTGGGACGGATTGTTTGAGTACTTCCATCCATGAAAGCTACGTTGACGCCGTAATAAGTCGTCTTGAACAATGTCTCCCGTTTGTGCTTGTGTAACATTTGGCTCGAAGTCAGAGCCTTAGTGGCTTCTTCGATTGTGATGTCTTTTGGCTCAAGCCAGTTGATTGGATTTTCGACGTCTTCAATCATCACGATCGTGTTCGAATTTCCATCGGCCAATTCGCTTTGCATAGCGGCGCCATCAATTGGAAAAGCTGATCCTTCTCCCGTGACGAATTTGTAGGTTGTTTGGCCAGTTGTTAGGCCTGTAGACGGACATTGGAGGCAGTAATCTACGGTGCCAGATAGCTTGCGATTGTTTGGTCCGTTCCATGGCTCGCTCAGTCGATAAGTCCGAGGTCCACCGAGGAACGGAATGACTAATGCACGCCAGCTATGCATAGGTTCGCCGTTTTTGTCGAGGCTGACAGCAGGTGGAAGCGTCTTGTGTTCCCATTCATAGTTGAGCGTTGCTAGTATCAACTGTCGCATGTTATTCATACACGCAAAGCGAGGTTCAGCATCACGTACCGCTTGAACCGATGGCACTGACACAGCGATCATTATCAAAATAATGATGATTGCGATGATCGCATAGCAACCCAAAACACAAACTTCTCTGGAATACAGCATTGCCCAAAGGCCAAGCGCAAGCCCCGAAACACAGATGCTCCACCACCCCAAAACGACAAACCCAGATGTCAAGAGCGCTATTGTGTAGAAAAGATGAACGATCGAAAAACGAAGCTTGATACCTGTAGGCGATTCGTTGATGTTCTGTGTGGGGGCGTCATGCATTGCGTGCGACAAGCTCTTCAAGATGGATGTTTGCGCTTCTTACCTTACTAGCATATCGTTTCCGACGGAAATAAGATGGATGGGATGCCGTGAATGCGGGGACCTTCTTCAGAATTGAGCGATACAAAAAATGCTAACTCCGAAACAATGTGCAATTTTTTTGATGTCGTTACTGGTTCTGGCAAACGCAACTTTTGCGTCTGCTCGTGATCGCGATCCAATTCGATTGACGCATGGTCCGATGCTTGGACACGTCACGGACTCTTCGGTTCGTGTTTGGGGACGGACCTCTGATGCCGGACAGTTCGTTGTTAAGTTCGGCGTCGTCGCGGACAAGCTTGATCAGTCTAGTCAGCCAGCCATCACCAAAATCGAAGACGACAATACGGGCTTTGTTGAAGTGAAAGGGCTTAAGCCTGACACTCGATACTACTACCAAATTTCTGTAAAAGATCGTCCGCATGGACTGCCAGGGACGTTTCGGACGCTGCCGGCGGTTGAATTGAACGCAGAGCATAATCCGAAAGGT
>CAYMFZ010000407.1:3379-5746 GCA_964389585.1 uncultured Pirellulaceae bacterium
TTCAATTTTCGATTTGAAGTAGGATCATGCGCAAATCAAAATCCGCTTCATGGAATCGGGCATCGCGCCCCCGTCTATGAACATCTGAATCGTGATTGGGCTGACAAAGTTCACTTTCATATCATGAATGGCGATTGGCTGTATGAAGAATTGCGCGAGTATCCTCCCGAGGCGTGGAGGCTGACGCAGGGGATTGATGAACTTCCTAAAGCCGTCGAAGTCATGCCGACGGTCGTTGGCGTTTGGGAAAACTACAAGCTCTATCTCTCCCGCGGCGTTGAGTTGGCGAAGTGGCATCGCAATGTGCCGTCGTATTTCACTTTTGATGATCACGAACTGGTCAACGACATTTGGGGTGCTGGGACCGCGGGCAAAAGGCATCGTCGCACGGTCTTTCGTGATATCGGAACGTACGCTTGGCATAACTATTTGGGCTGGGCCGATCCTGTCGTTCACGACCAGCGAGTTCACTTTGGTCGCGCGAAAATGACTGAGGGCTCAAAGCTGTTGGTCGACAGGCAAGCTGATTTCACCGCTTTGCCGCTTGACCAGATGCTCAACCTTCACGTGCATTGGGGCACGAAAGAGGCTGGTGTGAACGACATGCGTTACGACAATGATGCAGGCCACAAGAACTCTTACGTTTACGATATCGCGAAAGTCATCGATGAGCACACGCTTGAACTGCACATGCCAGCCAAGTCGACGGACGAAGTCAGCTATTCGATTGGTCGCCAATCCTACAGCAAATTTCGCGTCGCCAATTGTGAGTATTTTTTGGTCGACACGCGTTCGGCTCGTGACATGCACGATGTAACCCAGCGAGACAAAAAAGGCATTTCGATGCTTGGAAAGTCGCAAAGGGATTGGCTGCTCAAGTCGATGCGTGAGAGCGATGCCGATTTCTTTTTCGTGATTTCGAGTGTTCCCTTTATGATTCCGCACAGCGGAGCTGGAGGTTTTGAAGCTGCGGGAAACAAAGAAGAAGCTTGGACAGCTTTTTTCGACGAACGTGAATTGCTAATCGACGAGTGGGACAAGATCGGCAAGAAGGTCTTTGTCATGACCGGCGACTTGCACAATAGTTTCGCGATCAAAGTCACCGACAATGTGTGGGAATTTTGCTGCGGTCCACACAACAGCGTGAACCACGTTCCCAAAAATGACGAGATGGATCGACCGGCGACGGGCAAGTTTAAGTTCGGTCCGCGCGAGTGCGACATTCGTTGGAGCAGTTACATTTTGCCAGACATCGAACGGCTCGATCGGCTCTATCCGCACTTTTGTGTCGTCCAAGTCAACAATGTTTTCAACATGCCAAAGAAGTTAGGCGACAAGCGATTAGTTGCCTACCCTCACCCACAAGTCATCTTTCAATACTTTGATGGGCGAACGGGCGAGTTGGCTTATTCAGAAACCGTGACCGTTGATCATTAGTTGGAAGTAAACAAATGCGATGATCTTGAGTGGGTGACTCTTGCCGAGAGTTACCAAGAGGATCAAATCGACATGTTACTCGAATCGAGAACAATGGAGTTGCCGTTGTCGTCAAGCTAGGCAACTTCCGGCAGAAGTTACCCACTAAACGCACAATGTAAGTCCGACCTACGAATATTTATCAGGGCTCCAACCATACTTGCCGAGTCTCCTGAGACGCAACAATAGCACTATGCAAGAAGCACTTCTTCAACTCGTAACGCCCACTGGCATTTTGCTGGTTGTGTTCGGTACTGCGCTCGGTGTGTTCGTTGGAGCGATTCCGGGTCTGACTGGCACGATGTTGATCGCGCTTACTTTGCCGCTTACGTTTGGCGCGGATCCGCAATACGCGATGACTTTGTTGATCAGTATCTATGTTGGTGCGATTAGCGGTGGAATGATCTCGGCAACATTGTTGCGCATGCCCGGAACTCCGGCGTCGATTGTTACGACATTTGATGGATACCCGATGGCGCAGAAAGGGCAACCTGAACGTGCGCTTGGATTGGGAGTGATGGCGTCAGTTGTTGGCGGATTGGTTTCCTGGGGCTTTCTGTTTTTGCTTGCCAAGCCGATTGCAGGCTACTCGAAAGAGTTTGGGCCATTCGATTATTTTTCACTGGTGATGATGGCGCTGGTTCTAATTGCAACCATTGGCGGCAAGTCACTTTCGCGCTCGCTGTTCTCGGGCTTTCTCGGGATTCTGTTCGCAATGCCAGGAATTGCCATAGCAACGGGTCAGTCGCGTTTGACGTTTGGAATCACAGAACTCAATGATGGATTTCAGCTGTTGCCGGTTTTGATTGGCATGTTTGCCGTCAATCAAATCCTACGAGACATTATGAATTCCAGCCGGCCCAGTGTCGCCAAAGCGATCTCGACCAAGGG
>CAYMFZ010000408.1:0-1773 GCA_964389585.1 uncultured Pirellulaceae bacterium
CGTTTATCCTATGCACATCAACCTCGGCGATTGCTCAGGAAATCGCGCCTCAAAAAACAGGCAAAGTCGCCGCAACGGTTAACGGAGTTGAAATCACGACCGATCAAATCGAGCGTGACCTGAAGCGAACGTTGAAGGACATCAAGCTTACCCATTCTCAGTCGATACTCGCGAAAAAGGCGTCTCTAAGAAAGCTTGTCAACCAAAGAGTCGCCTTCAGTTATCTTGAGAAGCACAACGCAGCCGCTGGCGAGACAGAGGTTCATTTGCTGATTGCAGAGTTGAAAACAGAATTAGCTACGGTCGAAAAAGAGCTCGACGACTATCTTGAAGAGACGAATCAGACACTAGCCGAGTTCGAGTTCCAAACGGCTTGGAATACGAGTTGGAAACGGTACCTGAACCGCAAGTTAACCGACGCCGTTCTTGAAAAACACTTCAACGAAAACAAGCGCCAATTCGATGGAACGAAATTACGAGTTGCTCACCTACTGTTGAAGTTTCCGCAGAACGCTAACGAAATCCAACGTATCGAAGTTCGAAAAAAGATGGAAGCGATCGCAAAAACAATGTCGGAAAGCTCCCGGTCATTCGAGTCTTTCGCAACCGAGTATTCCGAAGCACCTACCAAAAAAGATGGGGGCGAAATTGGTTGGATCGGCTTGAACGGCCCCATGCCGAAGTCATTTACAGACGAAGCGTTTAAATTGGAGCAGAGGGATGTCTCTGGACCAGTTACGACGAAATTTGGAGTCCATCTGATTCTTTGCATGGAAGTCAAAGAGGGCGAACTTACCTGGCTTGATGTGAAAGACTTAGTCAGAGCCAGCGCATCGAAAGCGTATTTTGAAGCGATTATTAAGAAGCACACACCAGAAGTCGAAATCAAATTCGCGGATTAGTTTGCCTGGTGATGGTTTCAAACTCGATGTTCAGTTTTCATGTTGGTGATGTTTTTTACATCGCCAATGACTAACAAAGTTGCATTCGCCAAAATTTTGTTGGTGGGAGAGGGGTTGAAATGAAATTCCCCTTCTTCGTCCTTAAAACCAACAACCAACAGATTGAATTGTTCTTTGATTTTGGAATCAGCAATCGTTCGTCCGACTAAATTGCTGGAGGGCGGAATTAAAATTTCATCCAGTTCCATTGCCAGGTGTGACGCTTCGGCGAACAACTCAACCAGATCAGCCGTTGTCGGTCGGGAGATCATGCGTTCCATTTGCTGGGCACCAACACGGTGCGGCATCACAATCTTGTTCGCGCCGGCTTGGCGGAGTTTTCGACAGCTACTTTCCTGTTCTGATTTCGAAATAATTTGAATGTCAGGACGAAGGTTCCGGGCGGTCAAAGTGATAAAGACATTTTCGGCATCGGACGGAAGGGCTGTGACCAATGCTTTTGCCGACTTTAGATTGGCGTCATCAAGCACTGAGTCAGACGTTGCATCGCCTTCAATCGCGGCAGCTCCATTTTCAATGGCAAGTTCAATCTTCTTTTCATCGAGATCGATCACGACGAAAGGAATCGAGCGATGCCGTAGCTGGTTTGAAAGGTCTTGCCCCAAACGGCCAAACCCACAAACAACGACGTGGTCGTTCAGTTGAGAAATCTCTTTTGTCATTCTTCGTCTCCCCAAAACACGTTGGACCTCTCCTTCGAGCATCAGTTGAATAAAACCTCCACAAGTGTAAACGGAGGACGAAACACCTAGAGGACATTTCAAAACCTGTAGTGGACTTCGCCAGAAGTCCCAGCTCGCTTTCAAAACAA
>CAYMFZ010000408.1:1783-3922 GCA_964389585.1 uncultured Pirellulaceae bacterium
GGGAATTCTGGCGAATCCCACTACGATGATCGCACGATTTTAGGTTTTGAAATGCCCTCTAGCAAAATCACAAGGATCGTAAAAATTTGAGTCGCAGCGCCCGTCTGTGTTCCTTCGCCATAGCCGACCGTTGAGATCGTAACCACAACCATCCAAATGGACTGAAGCCAGTCGTGGCCCGCGATAAAGTGAAATCCCAGGATCGATAACAAGAAAACGACGAATAATGAAATCGCTCCTCGTATGATTCTTCGAAGCGGAGTGTTCATGAATCTCTTGCAATCAATCTACTACAGCACGTCACAAATTAAGCTCGAACTACCATCCTATTGTTTTTTGGTCCAAACATGAAGCTGCCGATCTCGAGCGCTTCTTGGCCCGCTGTCAATCTTTGCTGACTTTCGCGTTTTGTCGAAGAAGCCAACTGCAATCGTTTCGACGTTTTCCATTTTCTTTGCTTTAATGGTAATTCTATCGACCACGGTTTCCTCGCCACTGATCGAATTGAAGAGTTTGCGGTTGGCGTTCCCTCGGCCAATGACTTTTTGATTTCCGTCGAGCAACTTGAGAAAACGTTCTTCACGTCGGTCCGGTTTGAGTGTCCATGCTAATTCTAAGATTAAACCGCCCTGCTCCGTTGGCTTCGATGAGACTCCTAGTAAAACAGCATCACTTTCGAAGTTGACGGTCCTGAGTTCCTGTGGTGTAGATTCGATGATCTCGGCAATTCGACCTAGATCGCGAGCGTCAAATCGGTTTGCGGACACAAACCATAAGCTGCCGACCGCCAACAATACCAACGGAACCAAGCAAGGTGTGCGAATCCAATTTCGAATCGATTGCATCCAAGGACCATGTTTGCCTTTATGGTTCTCTGCTTTAACTCCCTCGGCAAAATCGACAATCGAGCGACGACAAGGAAGCTCGACAAGCTGATAAAGAATGGACGAAAGAGTGAGAGAAAGGCAAAAGCAACTTGCGACAACTCCAGCTTCAACCCAAGGCCCATCAAGCCATTCCGTTCGTTTTAAGACCAACATCACACCCATGTGAACCATGTAAAACGAGTAGCTGATCTCGCCCAAGTAAACCATGGTTTCGTTCGAAAGCAATCTGGAAATCGCGCCTGACGTTCTTGCGAACACATAGATCGCAATTGCGAAGATCGGAGCCGCTCCACAAAACCGAAACCAATACAAGAACGCCAAAGGCCAGCTTTCTTGGGTTTCTAAGGAATACATTCCGATGAAGCTTGCCACGGTGAAAAAAGCGAGCAAGCCGACGATGGCGAAAACTTCCAAGCGAGAATCTCGCGCGAAACTTGAACTGCGATCGCCGCCGTCATGTGAGTGCTTGAGAAATAGAAATCCACACCCAATTCCGGTGGCGAATTCAAACAATCGCATTAACGGATTTGCATGAACGATTGAGTTCATTTGAATCCAGGAATCGGCTCGCGGAACAAGCTGATTGATGGCCACTAAGCCAACAATGGTGCTCAAAATGATCAAGACATACTTGCCAACGAATCGCTTTGCTCCTCCCAACAACAGGAATGGAAACAAGACATAAAAGAACGCCTCGACTGCCAAACTCCATGAAGGTCCATTGAGCGAATAGATCCAGTCGTAGTTGGGGATCCAGCTTTGTAAGAGCAAGCTGTTGACCGCTAGTTTTCCGATCGCATGGGGGCGGTTGAAAAACGAGTGCCAGCCCATCACGAAGAAGAGTGACAACAGCAAGGTGACGAAGTGCAACGGCCAAATTCGAGCGAACCGACGCAAGTAGAATTGCTTGAACGAAAAAGTGTTTTTCGATGATGTTGGCTTAAGTTGGTTGGATGGAGTTTCAAGTTCCAACCGTGAACCATACACGTACGTCAGAATGAAGCCTGACAAAACGTAAAAGAAACTGACGCCAGCAGCTCCAAATGGCAAGTTCCCCAATTTGTAAGCTGGCCAGTGAACTCCGACATGGGCTACAAACACAGACAGGGCTGCAAAAAATCGCAGCCCTGTAAGAGATCGTAAATGCTGTTGTTGGTACGCCGTCGTATTGCTCATTCTTCGATTGTAGCAGCGAAGAAGATTTGTCCCAACGTTAAGTAAATCAGGATTCGATCGCGCCGCTTACCAGTTT
>CAYMFZ010000408.1:3932-5741 GCA_964389585.1 uncultured Pirellulaceae bacterium
ATGCTGTTGTTGATAAGCCGTCGGATTGGTCATGCGTCGATTGTAACAGCGGACAACGTTTGGCCCAACGTTAAGACCGCCGCTCCATGTGGCACTGACCTGATCAACGATCCTCGCCAATTCCTACGAATCGAATTTTTACAGGTTGCCGCGTTTGGCTTGTTCCAACTCAAGCGACTCAAACAACGCTTTGAAGTTGCCTTTGCCAAACGACTCGCTTCCTCGACGACAAATAATCTCAAAGAACAGAGTCGGGCGGTCTTGGAGAGGCTTTGTGAAAATCTGCAACAAGTAACCTTTGTCGTCCCTGTCAACCAAGACGCGAAGGTCTTTGACTCGTTCGATATCTTCTTTGATTCCACCGACCCGGTCCCAAACGATGTCGTAGTAACTATCTGGGATATCGAGAAAGTCAACGCCGCGTTTCCGTAGCTGGCCAACCGTGTTGATTTCGTCTTTGGTTAGCAACGCCAGATGCTGGATTCCGGCAGTGTTGTTGTGCCAATCGAGATACTCTTCAATCTGGCTTTTGTTTCGACCTTCCGCCGGTTCGTTGATCGGGATTTTGATCAGCTCGCGTCCTGAGTCCATGACCTTGGACATCAGCGCGGTGTACTCGGTCGAGATGTCCTCTGCGTCAAAATGCTTAAACAGCTTGAATCCAAGCACGTCCTCGTACCATTTGACCCAGTGATCCATTTTTCCCATCTGCACGTTGCCAACGCAATGATCAACGTAGAACAAGCCTGTTGGGTTTTGGCGGTTATATTCGTTGATTGCTAGATCATCGAGTACCTTGAATTTCGGCAAGAACTGCTTGCCGCGCTCTTTGACATTGGCGAGATCGTATTGCTGCGTGCGCGAGATGAAAGAGTGGACGACGCGGCCAAACGACTTGATGCCTGACCGAACAACGGTGCCGCGTTCGTCAGTGACTTCGCGCGGCTCATAAGCCGAGTCGGCTCCGTTCTTGAGCGCCTGTTCGTAAGCGACGACAGAATCCTCAACCGTAAAAGCAATGTCTTTGATTCCATCACCGTACAGGCTCACTTCTTTTTGCGCTGGATGGTCAGGTGAAAGCCCAGTTGTCAAAACAAATCGAATGTTGCCTTGCGTTAGTAGGTAGCTCGCCGAATCGCGAACGCCCGTCGTTAGATCGGAGACTTGTTCGATCTCAAACCCAAACGCTTGAGCGTAAAAGTAAGCGGCTTGTTTCGCGTTGCCGACATAGAATTCGACATAGTCGACGTCGACTAAACGCAGCGGGTCATCGGACTTGACCGCGTTTGAAGAAGGTGATGGTGAACTCATGATTGACTCATATTTGTTTTTGCAACGATCGAATCAACGCCGATCGACGCTTGAGAATAATTAGTGACAACGCAACTTTTGTGGGCGTTGTCATGATTCTAGCAAAAACAAAGGCCTCGATAAGACAAACTTTTTGGATCAATTCACGGCAAGGCGCAAGTTCCACATGTTGGGTTTTGAACGTTCGGAAAAAGCAGTGTTTAAACCTGGTCGACATCCGCCACGATGTGGCAAGACGAGAAAACTTCATTCGCCATAGAATAAGTATTAGAGAAAGCTCGACTCAAGACGACAACTAAGTTCAAACCCAACGAACACCAGAGGCTGGAGCCGCCAGGTTCAAATCTTGAGGTTTACGATCGCCTTGCAATTCAAAGCAATTTTACTTTGGTCGAACGTTGGTCTACGACACTCGCATCAATTCGGAGTTAACTAGTTGTTTGACTCAGCTCAATATTCGTGATGGGTGCCATGGCCACGCGGCAGCATGGCCATGAA
>CAYMFZ010000409.1:0-2216 GCA_964389585.1 uncultured Pirellulaceae bacterium
CGCCATTCTATTTTATTCTCAATCCGAGATGATAAATTCACAGCCTCTCCGTGAACGAGCGTCGTTTGGAGCACGTTAAGCTAAACTGGAATTTCAGGTTTGCACTTCGTTTGGCATCGTTTTCGCACCTTCGCTTCGCATCAGGTTTGACGCTATTTCACGGAGTGAAATGCCACAATGGTCACAATGCACGAGTTGCAACTAGCACATATTTCAAATCCGAATTCAAGATCCAAATTTCAAAATCAAAATCTCAAATCTCAAATCTCAAATCTCAACTTCAAATTTCAAATTTCAAATTTCAAAATTTCAGATCCCACCGCTACAATTTGAAATTTGCCACGCTACTTTTTCTTAGTTCGCTTTTTGGGTTGCTCAGTCAACGTCTTGGCTGCCACGTCACTTAACTGTTTCAGTTGTCGATTCCAAATTGCCTCAAGCTCTTTGGCTTTTTCTGGCTGCTCGCCTACGAGGTTGTTCGATTCAGCTCGATCCGTGGTTAAGTCATAAAGCTCCCAAGGATCGCCATTAGCGGCAACGAGTTTCAAGTTGCCAACACGAATGGCGCGATGCCCTTCGTGTAGCCACCATAAATGCTCTCGCTCAACAACAACGTCAGATTCAAAAGCAGGAACGAGGCTCTTGCCTGGCGCATCAGGAATCGCTTCGCCCTCCCATTCAGTTGGTTTGGTAATTTTCGCCGCCTCGAAAATCGTTGGCAAAACATCAATCACATGTGCAGGCGTTTTTCGAAGCTCACCCCGCGCAGCAATGCCATTTGGCCAATGCACTATCAACGGCGTTGAAATGCCACCCTCATGAACCCATGTCTTATGACGTCGAAAGGGGGTGTTGCAAGCACTAGAAAATCCAGGCCCAAGACAAAGATAACTTGCCGCACTTCCGGGCAACGCATCAGGATCGTGACCACCATTCCTGACCATGATTTCCGCACTCGCACCGTTGTCGGAGGCAAACATAATGATCGTATCGTCAAAGGCGTTCATCGCTTTCAATTGCTCAATCACGCGACCAATCTCTCGATCCATTCGATCAACCATCGCTGCATGAATCGCCATTTTCGTCGCTTGAAAACGACGCTGCTTTTCATTCAAACCGCTCCATGGCAAAGGGCGATTGATTTCTCCGTCACCCAGTTTTTCAATCGCTTCAGGGAAGTCATAAGGCGGGCCAACATCCGTCTCCAACTTCGAAAGCGTTGTCTCATGCAGGCTCAGCTTTTGCTGTTTCGCAAAACGCCTGTCGCGCATCGCTTCCCAGCCCTCTAGGTATTTGTCCGCGTACCGCTGGATGTCGTCTTGAGGAGCATGCAGTGGAAAATGGGGAGCGATAAACGCAAGGTAGTGAAAGAACGGTTTGTCCGAGTGTTTTTCGGCGTGCTCTTTCAAGCAATCAATCGCATGATCGGCTGTCGCGGTCGTCGCATAATAACCAGCTTCGTCGCCTTCGATCTTGACCGGCTTGTCATCAACCATGTTGTTTTTGCCAGTGAAGAAGTTGCCTTGGTTTCGTGTGTCCAATGAGCGATCAAAACCTGCAGGCAGAACTTTGCCATCGATATGCCACTTGCCGCTGTGATAGTTTCGATAGCCGTGTGGTCGCAAAAAGTCCGGAATCAACCGAGCCCAATTTTGACGTTTGCCACGATTTCCTCCACCTCCGCCAAGCCCCGGCAATTTGTCCCGATGAATCATGTGAGGGTAGTAGCCACTCATCAAAGCTGCTCGTGTGGGCCAGCATCTTCCTGTGTTGTAGAACTGAGTGAACTTCAATCCGCCGGCGGCAAGCTCATCCAGGTTTGGAGTTTCGATGTCGCTTCCATAGCAACCAAGATCAGAAAACCCTGAGTCATCCGCAAGAATTAAAACGATTTTGGGACGATCCGAGTCTGCAGACTTCGATATAGGCTCATCCGCGCAGATCGCGCTCGAAAAAGGCAAAGCTAAATTGAAATAGACAACTACGATCGAAAGAAGGATGCGCATCAATTTCCCCTGGAGCAAGCGGCAAACTAGTTTTAATATTCTAACGAATCTTCGTGACGCATGATTACCTAATCCTCAATCACGCCCAATTTTACGAGGGTGAATTCGAAACATGAATTATCAACAAACGAAATCGCCACTACAAACGAACAGCGACCTTTCCTTTTACTAAAATGGTTACCTTGGACACCGGCTTAACAAGCTGTTAAT
>CAYMFZ010000409.1:2226-5741 GCA_964389585.1 uncultured Pirellulaceae bacterium
TCTTTTAGCTTGTTGATTATCCATTCGATCGGAAAATTACTTCTTATTTTGAAGATCACTGAAACGCTAGAGAAACTTTCATGCGTGCAATGCAACTTTCCGAGTACAAGAAACTTGAACTCGTCGACGTCGACAAACCAGCCATCGGCCCTAAGGACATTCTTGTCGAAGTCCGAGCCTGTGGGATCTGCGGCAGCGATGTTCACGGTTACGACGGGAGCAGCGGTCGCCGAATTCCTCCGCTGATTATGGGCCACGAAGCCGCCGGAGTTGTCGTTGCCATTGGCGATGAAGTCACCAAATTTTCGGTCGACCAACGTGTGACGTTTGACTCAATGATCTCGTGCGACGACTGCCCTGCCTGCGAGCAAGGTCGACACAACCTTTGCCAGTCGCGACGTGTGTTGGGGGTTTCGTGTGAGACTTATCGCCGGCACGGTTGCTTTACAGAGTTTGTCCAAGTACCCGAGCACATTGTTTACTCGATTCCTGACGAACTACCGTTTGAGCACGCGGCCTTGGTCGAACCGGTGTCTGTCGCAATTCACGCGGTTAGTTTGCTTGATGTTCCAGATGGGGCAACCGGAGTGGTGATTGGAACGGGCATGATTGGCTTGCTCGTCGTCCAAGCCCTGAAGGTCGCGGGATGTTCGAAAGTCATCGCGATCGACGTCGACGATTACAAACTGGAACTCGCGGCTAAATTGGGCGCCACGACGACCTTCAATGCGATGAACGTTGATGTGGTCGAAGAAATCAAAAAGCTTACCAACGGCGAAGGCGCTGATCTTTCAGTTGAAGTTGTTGGCAAAACGCAACCTCTTCAAACGGCGGTCGAGTGTGTCCGGCTGGGGGGCCAAGTCGGATTGGTTGGCAACCTTTCACCGACTGTCGAGTTGCCGCTTCAGCAAGTCGTTACGCGAGAACTAAAGCTCGTAGGATCTTGCGGGTCCAATGGCGAGTACCCGCGATGCATCGAGTTGATGAACTCAGGAGAAATTCAAGTGGCCCCGCTAATCAGCGAAATCACTTCGCTTGACCGGGGGCCAGAATTTTTCGAAAGGCTGTATGGCAACGAGCCGAAATTAATGAAGGTCGTGCTACAGCCAACCGCCAACTGAAATTTGTTTCGATGAGATCGTTGAATTAAGCGCCGGGAGCCTGAGGCTGGCCGCCTGAAGGTGTAATGTTCTGCTCTTCAGTTTCTTGATCTTTCTTGAAAGCCGGTTCTTCTTTAGGCTTCAACGAATCGAGGTAGGTATAAAATCCAATTTCGGCGACAATTCCAACGGCGAGCGCCAGCACAGATAGAATGATGCTTTGCTTACTCATAGCGCTTGTTTTGACCGGTTCTTTTTCTACTGGCGTGCCCATATTTCCGCGGACTTTCTACTTGGGTAAAGTGGTTTTCAATCTTGATCCGGGACTGCCCCGTTCATTTCAACGATGGTCTAGAATAACTAACGCCTTCAAATAGTGCTATTGTCCGAATTGAGAAAAGTCCGAGTTTGGAAAGCAACATTTGAAAGTTGCTTTTGGTGGTAAGCGTCAAAACGTTAGCCAGTCAACCATCACTATGTGGCAGCCTGTTTGCACTCAGCGAACCCAATTCATAAATTCAGTTTCAACGAATCATCAACCTCCAATCGGAGTAAGTTTCTTGTTTGACCTAACCAACAAAGTCGCTGTCGTTACCGGAGCAAGTCGAGGATTGGGGCTTGGTTTTGCCAAGACACTCGCGCGTGCAGGCGCTGACGTTGTCATGACCAGTCGAACGATGGCATCGCTCGAGGAACCAGCCAAGGAAATCGAATCGCTTGGCGTTCGGGCTTTCAAAGTCGAACTCGATGTTCGTGATCAAGATAGTATTAAGAACGCAGTTGCGGCGACGATTGAAGAATTTGGTCGCATCGACATTCTCGTTAACAATGCTGGCTGTAATGTTCGCAAGCCTGCTTTGGATATCGCTTGGGAGGATTGGAATCTGGTTTTGGAAACCAACTTGCGTGGAGTATTTTTCGTCGCGCAAGAAGTAGCTCGGCACATGGTTGAAAAGAACTATGGTCGCATCATCAATATCGGATCCGTAACCTGCGTCGCTGGATACGCTGGGCTGGGGCCTTACGGCGCGAGTCGTGGAGGGACGAAGCAATTAACCATGAGTCTTGCTCACGATTGGGGCGGCAACGGAATCACGGTCAATTGCCTCGCGCCCGGCTGGTTTAAAACAGATCAAAATCGAGTGATGTACGAGCAAGAAGGCTGGGTCGATTATTTGTGCGAGCGAATTCCACTTGGGAGGCCTGGTTCGCCCGGTGATTTAGATGGAGCACTCTTGTTGCTTGCGTCAGATGCCAGTGAGTACATCACAGGCCAAACAATTTTGATCGATGGAGGCATCTCAGTCGGTGCCGTCCGGGCAACCATCAAGAGCTAGTGTAGAACAATTGTCCTCAACTGTTCCGCGCTCGAAGTTTCGCCATATCCCAGAATGCACGCTCATTAATCGCAGAGGACGCCAAGAGCGCAAAGACGCGCAGAGATCGAATGAGCATTCTCTGCGCGTCTCAGCGTCCTTTGCGAACTCTGCGTTAAAAAATCCTAGACCATCAAGAGCTAGTGTAGAACAGTTGTCCTCAACTGTTCCGCGCTCGAAGCCTCAAATTCTGCAATGAATCTTCGAACCTGCCACTCAACCAGCTCAAACGCCAGCCGAAACAGATTTTTGAATTCGCTCGATTGCGGTTTGAGTATTCTCAAGACTGTTGAAAGCACTTAGACGAAAATAGCCTTCGCCCGCCGCTCCAAATCCACTTCCTGGAGTCCCGACAATGTGCGACTTCTGCAAGAGTTGATCAAAGAAATCCCAGCTACTCATTTCACTTGGCGTCTTCAACCAAACGTAAGGTGCGTTAACGCCACCGAAGACTTCAAATCCTGCCGCGGTTAATCCCTCACGCAATAGCCGGGCGTTGTTCATGTAAAAGGCGACCAACTCGGAAATTTGTTGCTTACCCTCTTCGGAATACGCGGCGGCGGCACCGCGCTGAACCGGATACGAAACGCCATTGAATTTCGTGCAGTGTCGACGATTCCAAAGCGGATGAATCGGTTGCAACGTCCCATCGCTCGTCGTGCCCTTGAGGGATTTTGGAATGACGGTGAACGCACATCGCGTTCCGGTAAAGCCAGCGGTCTTGCTGAAACTTCTTAGCTCGATCGCGACGTCACGAGCACCTTCGATTTCAAAAATCGAACGGGGAACGTCAGTCTCAGAGATAAACGCTTCGTAGGCAGCGTCGTAGAAAATGATCGCGTTGTGTTCTTTGGCGAAGGCCACCCATTTTTCCAAAGTCTCACGCGAGGCGACAGTTCCAGTTGGGTTGTTGGGATAGCAAAGATAGATCAAGTCGACGTGCTCGGTCGGCAGTTGCGGCTCGAAATTTGTTTCGGCGGTCACAGGCATGTAAACCAATTTTCCATAGCGACCATTCTCATCTGCCTCGCCCGTGTGA
>CAYMFZ010000410.1:0-3517 GCA_964389585.1 uncultured Pirellulaceae bacterium
ATTCGGTGAAGACGAATTTTTTAAGCCCAGAATCTTCTTTATCGAACCCAGCCGAATTGAGTGCGTGAAATCCGAACGACTTCAATTTTGCCGCCTTCATCACTCGCTGAATCGACTCCGATTGCCGAGTTGTATCCAGACTAACTAATCCATGGACATCATTAAGGCGACCACCAACTGGCTCCGCATGAAAGTCGCTGATTCGTTGAAACGGCAGAAAGCCTACGATCTCTTCAACTTCGTTTTTTAAGATCGCAATTTCAACGTCGTCTCGAACGTTGGCGACCGCTTTTGTGAACTGAACGTCCATGTAAGGACTGGTCAAAGAATGGTTGTTGGCGCGCAGCAGCTCCCATCGATTGGCAATGTCACCACAGAGCTGACTTGCATCGATTATCTCAACCTGCACGATCGTTGACCCGATCTTGGATTGAGACGTTTCGGATCTCGAAACAGGAAGCGATATTTCGCCCGACTGGACGGCCATTGTTGCTTTTCTCGGTGTAAATATTCACGACAGCACGCGTACGAATCAGGCTCTAGCGAAGTGCTTTGGCGAAGCAGTTCGCAACTTCGCCGCCGATTCATATCTGCCAAGATATTATTTTCATTGATCCTCAGGATTTGTACACCAATTAACGTCGAAATTTCTTCGAATTTGGAGGAATCAGAAGCACGAACGTTTTGGGCCAACGAATATCTGGATTGATTTGAAGATGCTCACGACAATTCGAAATAGAGCTTGTTACACGATCTGCCTTTGATGAAGTTCAATGCCAATTTCCACCCCCTCAGCAATTGGCCAGGTGTAAATTCGGCAATCTAATTGACCGGGGCCAATGGCATGAAGTCCGTGCGTTTCAATATTTCCCCACCCTTGGCCGAAACGATGCTGGAGAACTTTTCTTGATCTCGCACAATCGCTCGAACTGCAAACGCAGCGTTTACAAAGAGCACGCCGTTCTCGTCGGCGTTCCCAAATTTTTCGACGTTTGGAGTCTTCATCGCCAGGCTGCCCGGTTTCGTCCATTCAATTGCGGAAGATTCGTTTCCTTCAACCAATACCGCCGTCCAAATTTTCTTGTCAGAGATCTCAGACTTCTTGGGTTTGTCGACTTGATAAACTCCCTTTCCGTTCCCCAAAACGTGAAACCGAGTTTTGAGCCGCGCTGATTCTGCTGACTTTTGATCACCATCGAAATCTGAAACAGCAAATACATCTGGGATTTCGTTTGCAACTTCCAAGTTCTTTGGGCTATCCCACGGTTCTGAAAAATCGAACCGATCATACAACTCCTGTTCGTCCATGAATGGCAACAATCCAACTCGCCAATTGAATTGCGCTGGCAAAGTTTCATCTCCCTCGGCAACGACGCCACTTGGCGGAAAGCAATCGTACTTTTCATCGTAGGCTTTAAGTGCAGCCGCGATCTTATTGAGCTTGCCCACACGAATCCCCAAAGCAAATTGGTTCTGCGCATCGACCAGGGTTGACTTAATTAGCTCGTTCAGATTTTTGGGCCGTTTCAAGCTAAACGTCAGTCGTTTTTCTTTGCCAACGACTGTGAACAATCCTTCTTCCGTAATCTCTTTGCCAACCTCTTCCATCGCTTTTGCTGAAACTGGCTCAATCATTACACGAGGCGAACTTTCACCAACGTTGCCACCTCCCATGCCGCCGCCAAGTCCTCCCATTCCAAATGGCATCCCTCCCATCATGCCGCCGCCTCCACCGGATTGCATTCCTTCATTCGTCAGATCCGCCAGCTCTTTCGTCAAAACTTCATCGTCAATGTGCGCGACGGCGTGAAAAGTTTCGTCTTCGCTGAGTGCCAACGATAATTCGATTCGTTGCAAAGCATCTGGTAATCGCGAGTAAACTTCGAACGATTTTCCGCCAAACTGAGCAACGGTGTCGACGATCCCTTGAAGCGTATTTCTAACGGGCAGAATATCAACGATTCCATCAACATCAGAATCGAGCTTCATTTTTTGAAGCTGACTTACCATGCTCGACTGACCACCTTGGTCACTGATTTTCTCTACGAAATCGGGTGCGCCAATGACAACTCGTTTTTTCGAAAGCTCCTTAACCGACATTGATTCTTTTTGGTCGCCATCGTTTTTTGCAAAGGCGTTTGCCAACGATTCACGATTGAGGCTGTTTTTCAGATCAACAACGTAAACTAGAGGCGAGTTGGGTTGGCCGCTACTTGAAATAACGTTTCGATCGACCAAAATCCAAATTCGGTTTAAGTTCTCCAGCGCGGCGTTGTCTTGACCGATCAACTCCGCAACCTGGGATTCAATCGTGGCCCAAGGAACATCAGCCAAATCCGGGTTCTCAATCACTTTCTGAATATTGATTGACACACACGCGAAATGGTCGTCATGAATGAAGCTTAAGTCGAAACCGTTTCCACTTTCCGATTTGACAACGGTGTCGAACGGCCCAAAATCTGGTTGATTTGTATTGGGGCGAGGCACCGCATTGACTGTGCTTGGACCTCCGCAGCCGGAGACGACAGCCAGACAAAGAAAAGCGAAAAGCGCGTTGAAGCAGTTAAATTTCGCAGGCGAGAAAATTGAGTTTCTTACTAAGAGTTGGGGCATCGATGTTCCATATTTCAATTAAGAGCCAAATAACGGCGTCGATTTGACACAGTTTGGCTGATCTTTTGGCTGATCTCTGAGCGGTTAGTTTCGCGCATTACTAGCTACCTTTCAACGGTCCATCAAGTTTCGAATTCATAGGTTGTGGAAAGAGAATAAACATCAGATTCAAAGAGACTTGTGACAAAGCTTCAATGGTTCCTGTATCTTTTGAAATGCTTGGAAACTTCTTGTTGAAAGATTCCAACTCAGGCGCAAACAAAGCTGACTCAACCGCTCATTCGGTTCGTTCAAATTCTACATTCTTTGCTAGCGATGAACCGACTGGGAGAGTCGATACTTGCCCTTAAACACAATTTAAAATCCAAAATTGCTTCTCTACTCGTGTTTTCGCACTTCGGTTCAATCTTGGCACCGTTTTTCTGTTTTGCTAACTTACGCAGAGACATGAGAGCGATTAAACCAAATCGAAGTCATGTCTAGGAGCGAGTCCAAGATTAAAATCGTCTTTGCACGCAATCTTGAAACAAGCACCCAATCTTGAAACGATTTGAGATAGGTAGGAAGCCAATCAATCAACTGAGCGACAAGGTCGTCGTTCAGAACTGACAAAGGACGTCACCGATGGAAGCAAAAAACGATTTCGACATGAACGTGCATATTCGCTGGATGATTCGGCGAGACATGCCAGAAGTCCTCAGCATTGAGAAATCGAGTTTCGAATTTCCATGGTCCGAGGAAGACTTCATTCGCTGCCTTCGTCAACGTAACTGCATCGGCATGGTTGCCGAATACGATGAGCGCGTTGTGGGCTTCATGATTTATGAACTTCACAAAGACCAGCTTCACGTTTTGAATTTCTCAGTTCGACCTGACGTTCGCCGCCGTGGCATCGGTATGCAGA
>CAYMFZ010000410.1:3527-5726 GCA_964389585.1 uncultured Pirellulaceae bacterium
TGCAGATGGTCAACAAACTTGTTGGCAAGCTCTCTCAGCAACGCCGCAATCGAATCGTGCTTGAAATTCGCGAAACAAATCTCGCCGCCCAGATGTTCTTTAAGAACCTCGGCTTCCGAGCCGTTTCCGTGCTTCGAGATTACTACGACGACACGGTCGAAGACGCCTACGTGATGCAGTATCGCTACAAAAGCGAATCTGCCAAACCGCTTGAGCCGGTCAATCGTATCACTCGTCTGGCGGGTTAAGCCCTTTAAGGCACACAACGACCGGCATCGAAAGTTCGATAGCCAAAGTAAAAAAGCAAGAAGCTGACTCACTGCGAGTCAGCTTTTTTTTGTGGATTCAGCGGCATCGTTTGGCAGCCTTGCTTAGCCATCCGTCAACACGTTTCGAATGCCGTCGACTAATCGCCTAAGTTGATTTTCTAGTTCCTCAATACGCTTCGTCCGAACCCGAACCGTCAACATCGGATGCCCTGGAGCAATTGTGATTCCGACTCTGGGAATGTCAGCAATTGAGCTACCGATTTTTTGGCTTGAAAAGAATTGGATATCAAAATGACTCCTCAATCTCGAATGCAAACGCTCAGTTACGTCGATCTCTGAGGATTCTAAGTTGAACAGGATGCCTTTCGCCTCGAAATGTGAGCTTCTCATCCGACTTGCATCCAAAGCACGCTTGAACTCGGCAAGATCCAATTCTCCGGACATCGCTTGCACGTGCAAGTCGATCATGCTTTGCACGGACGATCCAGAAAATCGAAAGCCTGATTCAAATATTTCCATCGAGGCGGTCAAGCGAGGATTGATATCGATTGGAACCAAACCTGATTCAGTTTCGATAAAGTCAATTCCCCAAAGCCCATTCAGTCCGAATTCGGCCCCAATCTTCAGCCCGATTTCTTGGGCGCTGGCTTTCGTCTCAGTGGAAAGCTCACATTCGATTGATCCACAATATTGGAACTGTGATTTCGTAAAATCTGAATCGCCAACCAACTGCCGCGTCATTCCGATCAACTGAGAATCGGATTTGTTGCTAACGAACACACTTGATAACAGCCGTCCATGAAGTGCCTTTTCAAAATGTCCGTCAAACTCAGTCCCGCCAAGGTCGTCCACTCTTGCCATTCGAATGTGCGTTCCGCCCGAGGATCCAACAGGCTTGGCAATCCAATCATCAGGATCGTCTTGAGCTTCTAGACCTAACTTGATCTCTGGATATGGAACCTTGATTCGTCGGTACGCACTCTCGACTTCCAGAGGATCCAACAATCGGCTTAATTGATTCGCCGGCGTCCCAAGAATTGGCAACCGCTCGGCAAGTTTGCTTGTCAGCGCGATTCTCGTTTCAAGACCGCCGCAAACAATCGCCCCGTCACATGCCTCGAATTCAGCCCGATGATCAATGTCAAGAATTTGCTCGAAAGACGTCAATCGAAACAGCTTGGATTGTTCGCGCCGGACATTGCTATGAAGGTTTGCCAAATCTGTAAACTCATTTGAGTCCCAGTCTGCAAACAAGTCGAATGCGCTAAACTCAAACCCAGCCAGTGCAGTGCTTGGAATCCACGGACGAACACTTGCCCCAACAATGAGCAAACGACTGATCGAATGTGGAATGTTCCGAGTGGTCATATCTTGAGGCGGTCAATTTGAAACTAAACCATGAAAACACACGCGTCGTTTGGCATGATTTTTGGCAGGTTGGCAACGACTTAGGGTTTTGATACTTTAATGACTCAAAGAGTCTTTAGCGTCCTCAAGAATGGGGCGAAACAATTTAGTCATACTGACCAGGAGAAACACATGTCGATGCACATCGGTGAAGCGCTTGCCGGAGCAGATAACGAAATCGCCCACATTGACCTGATGATCGGAAGCAAAGACGGTCCTGTCGGAGTCGCTTTCGCCAATGCACTTTCGACTCAGAGCGAAGGCCACTCAAACTTGTTGGCTGTTCTCACTCCAAACGTCGCCGTTAAGCCTTCTACCGTAATGGTCACCAAAGTGACGATCAAGGGAATGAAGCAAGCGGTTCAGATGTTCGGACCAGCCCAAGCGGCTGTCGCCAAAGCGGTTGCTGACAGCGTTGCTGATGGTGTCATTCCAAAAGACCAATGTGAAGACTTGGTCTGCGTTTGCGGCGTGTTCATTCACCCACAAGCTGAAGATGACAAAAAGATCTACGACTACAACT
>CAYMFZ010000411.1:0-5721 GCA_964389585.1 uncultured Pirellulaceae bacterium
AGAGTCCCGGACTGTCGATCCGGAGGTTGCGGGTTCGAGTCCCGTCAGCGTCGCTAGAACAAAGCCCGTGAAACCCATCGTTTCGCGGGCTTTTTTTGTGGCTTTAAATGCCGCGAGAATCAGATTGAGGCTTACTCGTCAGGCTCAACTCAAGAGTTGGGCTTAGGGTTTTCTGATTGAGCGAAGGTAGTTTGCTGGCGTCATTCCTACCATCGTTTTGAAATCTCGGATGAAATGGGGTTGGTCGGCGTAGCCAAGATCTAAAGCTAGGTCGGCGAAGTTGATGTTGGGTGAACCATCGCGAATCCTCTCGGCTGCTTCGATTAAGCGATGACGCTGAATGACCCATTTTGGGCTGACGCCAACGTATTGTTTGAAGAGTCTTTGTAAGCTCCTTAGTCCGATTGAAAACTGATCTGCAATTGCGTCGGCACGTTTGATGCTTCGGTCGGTTTCGATGAGTGTCATGATTTCTCTCACCAGATCAAGTTCTGGCGTTCCTATTGGATCTCGTTGGATGAGAAACTGATCCACTAATTCGAATGCCATCGCTGCATCCGAAGTCGCCAAAGCGTTCTTTTCCAGTTTAGAGAATGCTTGCCCAAAGATCGTTTCAGGGAGAACAACTTGATTGGTCAAATCGCAAACGCTGGAATTAACAAAAGTCTTGAATCCACCCGGTCGAAATTTGACGCCCAAGACACGACCGTCGCCTTCAATCATTCTTGAGAACCTTTTCTGATAGACGCCTCCCAGTGTCGAGCGATCATGTTCGATGGTAAGAAACACGGAAGGGTGCGGAACCGTTTCTCTCAGTGTGGTGGGTTGGTTCTACCAAACGACTTCCCAATAATGCTCAACGAATACTGCAAGCTCTGCACTTGGTTCAAAACGTGTGAGTCCCAAGGAGGCATCATCGCCGGTCACATGCAAGATTCCGCGAGGGATGGCAAGTTTTCTATTTAGCATGTCGCGTTTATTCAATCTGTGGAAATAGGCTGCTTATAAAATGCGGTAACTAAATACTTTTTTTGAATGCCAACAATGCAATCTATCCAAAATTCATCGTCAACATTTATCTTGATCGGGTTGGTGTTGATTGCCGGAATCGGATGTGAGGCGTCAATTCATACTGAAAATCGACAGGACAAGAATATCATGAACGAAGTTTCAGGTTCATTTGAAGTAACGATCACGCCAACTGACACGGGGGATGATCAACTGAGAATGATGCTTTTGAGCAAAAAATACGAAGGCGATTTGGATGCCACTGGAACCGGGAGAATGCTAACTGGAATGACTGAAATCCCAGGCTCAGCCGGATACGTGGCAATCGAGCGAATCGATGGCACGCTCAAAGGTGCCAAGGGTTCTTTTCTGATTCAGCACTCAGGAATCTCAGTGGGGGAAGAAAAGAGACTTGTGATTCAAGTGATTCCTGATTCTGGAACGCAGGAACTTGCCGGCATCGTGGGAACGATGGAAATCAAGTTGGAAGGTGGTAAACATTTTTACCGGTTCGAATACGATTTGAAATCCGACTGAGTGATGTGAAGTTTGTCACTTCTTCCCATTTGAGTTGTAAATGTTTTCACGCTAGCGATTCTTTTAACGAAGGTTACGCGCCGAACCAACCCAGTGACTCAAGGATCTATTTTCGATCGACATACGCATTTCAAATACCCAATCAAGCGTTAAACTTTACGCTTGAAGGGCATTTGGAGTCTGTCGTCGAAGGCGTTTGCCATCGAGGTTAGGAGGCTACTTATCGTCCTTTTCGCTATGGAATCTCCCCTTGGCAATTGGGCGTCTGATGGATCGTAAACTTCTTTGGCAGTTTCTTGGGTTGGTTGCATTGCCTGTTGCATTGCTTTTGTTCTCGAACAATCTTCTTGCGCAAACCAGTCCGCCTCTTGTCCAGACGTTTTCGAATCAAACGATGGGCAATCATTCACGAATTTTTTCGATGGATATGGGGGATGATGGAGTCATCTACGCCGCATCAATGGATACGAGTGAAGTAATTGCGTTTGATGGAGCTAATTGGTTTCGAATCGAAGTTCCAACACCTTGTGCAGCTATTCAAGTTGGAAAGACCGGAAAAATTTGGGTTTCACAGGTTGATGGGATTGGGTACTTGGAACGAAACGTTCTTGGCCAATTTAAGTACCACGCTTTTGAATGCGAATTTAATAAGGCCAGAAATTTCTTCCCTTTTTGGGATTGCGCGCGAACCGAAAACGGCGTTCGATTTGCTGGACACAATCTTATCTATTACTTGGATGAAACGACTGACCCTCCATCCTCAAGTTCAATAGTCGCCAAGAAAGATGAGGTGTTCCTGAATTGGGATGGGCCGATTCTGTCAACGAACACAGCCAAATCAAAAGTCATGCTGGTTGAGGGAGAGTCTCGAACGCTTTTCGAAGGAGCTCCAGATTCCAACCAGTTCAACTATCTCATGCCGTTTTCAAAAACGCCGAACGTCTATGCTCGCGACTCTTGGCGAAAACTATCGATTCGGAAAGACGATGAATGGGAGAGTTTTTCATCTGAATTTGACGAGTTGAATAAAAATCAGGAGTTCAATTGGTTGGTTCCGATGTCAGGTGATCGAATTGGATGCGGAGGCAAAGGTGGATTTTATTGTCTCAGTCAAGAAGGCAAATTGCTTTATCAGGTCAAGACTTCAGATCAGAAAAATTTGGGCCCAATCTATACTTGGAAAGAATTTTCAGACAATCGAATTGGTCTCGCTTGCGAAAACGGATTCGCAGTGCTGACACCCACAAAAGATCGTCGAGAATGGCCGTTGTTCAAGTATGAGAACGTCGGAATCTATGGTCTTCACTGCGACAAAGGAATCGTCAGTATCTGTTCAGAATCAGGAATCTTCGAAATAGAAACGTCGTCGCTAAATTCGACGTATGTTGATCGCCCGACTCCAATCAATGAAGCTGTCTGCCTTGACCTTCAAGCTAACGAGAATGAGTTTCTTGTTGCATCTTCGGTTGGGATTTTGCAGAAACAGGACAGCGAGTTAAAAACAATCGTCGACCGTGGAGCGACTTGCGTTGCTCGGTTTGATAAAGAGCATTTGATCGCTTCGGACATGGCGGGAGTCGGTTCAATCTATCGAGTTAAGGATGGCGGATTCGAAGAAATCAATTCCTTTCCAACCTGTCACGATCAGGCAAAATTCCTCATGCAAGAACATGTTGTTTGGCAATCAGAGTTTCGTGGCTTCATTTCTGCTTTTGAGTTTCCCAATGGCTTGGAAAATGAAAAGGCCTTGTTGAGCGTAAGTTCAGATGTCAAATACGAACATGCGTCAGTCCATGGCGTTTTGAACAATGATTTCGTCGTCCTTACAGACAGCGGAATTTTGGTTTCGGAACTCATGAAAAACTCCACGAATGAGTCGGATACAGGCGCGTCTCAAGACACTCGTTCTGAGACGAAAATTGAGTTGAAGCAGTCAAAGCGTTATGACCAGTTGACCGAAACAGTTCAAGAAAATTTGGTCACTCGTTTAGTTGAGTGTGGAGTCGACAAAATAGCGTTAATAGGCGAACGCAAAGTCACTATCCATCCACTTGTTGATGGTGTTTTTCAAGCCGATTTTGTTGCTGAGTGGGAAATTCATCCGTGGGGCATTGAAGCTTGCTGGGATGAGAAGCACGGATTGTTCTGGCAAATAGAGCAGGGCAAGCTGGTTGCGATCGACATCGATAAGATTCAAAAGCCGCATCTCAAGCCACCCGTCATCGTTGCGGAGACCGGTGATAATCTTCCCGAAGACTTGATGATGTTGTCTTATCGCGGAAACATCAAATTGAGTTTCGGTGTTCCGTTGGGTAATCATTTTCTTGGAAACGTCGAATACCAACACCGGTTAAAAGGGTTGAAGAACGAGTGGACTGATTGGTCGAGTACGAGCGAAATTGAATATCAGGGATTGCCTGGAGGCTCTTACGAATTTGAAACTCGCGCCCGGACACACTTGGGGGAGTCGGCGAGTTCAATTTTGGGTTTTCAAGTCAAGTTCCCTTGGTTTCTCAGTTGGCCAGCGATTGCGTCGTGGCTGTCATTGTTTGGATTGACGATTTATGGGGCTACGGCTTGGCGCTCTCGAAGACTAGTCGCCGCCAACCGAAGCATGGAACAACTGGTGGCTCAGCGAACAGATGAAATAGAACAGAAGAAGATCGAAATCCGAAGGAAAGCAGCGTTGCTTGATGAGAACGAAAGGCGAAATGAATCGGACCGACTCAAGAGCTTGGATACACTCGTCTCCGGAATTGCCCATGACTTCAACAACTTGTTGATGGTTATTTCATCCAACAATGAAATGATCCAACACGCGAATGGCCAAGACATTGAGAAGTTTGCTGAAGACAATATCGTAGCAATTCAATCCGCCGCAGATCTTTGTCGCGAGCTAACGGATTATTCGGGATCACTTCCAATGGAACTTGTTTCGACTTCGCTAAATCGAGTCGCCTTGGAATCCAAAGAGTTGATTGAGAACACTGCCCGAAAAACCGAGAGGGTGACCTACAATTTGGTTGATGATGCCAACGCGACATGCATTCTTGCGGATGCGAGAATCTTAAAACGAGCGCTGATTAACCTTGTCATCAATGCGGTTGAATGCTGTGAAGAAACGATCATGATCGAAACTTCTCGAGACACGATTTCGAAACAAGAACTCATGACTGCGCGATACGTGGGCAAGGCTCCAAGTCCGGGTGAATACTGCTGTTTGACGGTAAGGGATGACGGCATAGGAATCGAACCGGATCAAATGGAGCGGCTGTTTGACCCCTTCTTTTCAACCAAGCGATTGGGCCGCGGGCTTGGTTTGGCCATCGTGATGCGCATTGTTGCAAGATTCAATGGCGTGATTTTTGTTGAGTCCGAGGTGGGATCTGGCGCACGGTTTAAACTCTGTTTCCCAGCGATGCCGTGGCGTACGAGCAGCCAAGCCAAAATTAAGCCAAGTAAGACGAAATTCAGACGAGACCTGAAAATCTTGTTGGTCGATGATGAACTGGACGTGCTGAGAAGTACGGAACAGGTTTTGACCGCGTGTAAACATCAAGTGACCGCCAGCAATGATCCGAAGCAGGCACTTAAATTGATTTTCGAAAACGACGAAAACGCGCGACCGTTTGACTGTGCCATTCTTGACGTATCCATGCCCGGAATGTCGGGTCCCGACATGGCAGAAATAATTCTGGATCAAGTTCCGGACATGCCAATCGTGTTTGTCAGCGGATACAGCAATTCGGATTTCAGTATCCGATTTTTGGAAGCGCCCAACGTCGTATTTTTGTCAAAGCCGTTTAGGCTTCAGCAGATCAATCAGGCGATTCACGACGCAACGTCCAAGCGATCGACCGGCAAGGTTGGGCAAAATTATTGAGCCAAATTCTAATTGAAGATTTGCCAATTTGTTCGCTTTAAAAACGGATTGACGGCTCAGTCTAATCCAGAAGGTCACGAACGACGCTTCCGTGAACGTCGGTCAATCGAAAGTCTCTGCCAGCGTGATGGTAAGTCAACCGTTCGTGGTCAAATCCCATCGTGTGCAAAATCGTGGCTTGCAAATCATGAACGTGAACGGGGTTTTCGGTAATGTGAAAACCGAATTCATCGGTGGCGCCGTAAGTCTTTCCCGCTTTAATCCCGCCGCCCGCCATCCACATGGTGTAAGCT
>CAYMFZ010000412.1:0-2935 GCA_964389585.1 uncultured Pirellulaceae bacterium
TTGAGATTTGAGATTTGAGATTTGAGATTTGAGATTTGAGATTTGAGATTTGAGTTTTGAGTTTTGAGTTTGGAGTTTGGAGTTTTGAGTTTGGAGTTTGGAGTTTTTCTTGAGTTTGGAGTTTTGAGTTTGGAGTTTTTGACGAGAAGCTAGAACGATTGTGGTTTTGAATTGACGAGAAGGTTTTGGTATCGGTTTTCAAATTTCAAATCCCTAATTTCAAATCCAAATTCGATTTGAATTCGTTCCGACGTTTGTTGATGAAGATTATGAGTAGGATTAAGAGTAAGAAAAGCTAGCGCATGGCTGTAGAGAAATACCTCAAACCCTCCGTTATCAACCAGATCAAACGTCTGGATTTGCGGGCGCAGTTTGTCGTCAAAGGCTTTCTCCATGGACTTCACGCCAGCCCATTTCACGGTTTCAGTGTTGAATTCAGCGAACACCGAAAATACACCCACGGTGACGATCTCAAAGACATCGACTGGCAAGTCTTCGCCAAAACCGACAAGTACTACATCAAAAAATTCGAATCAGAAACCAACATCACCGGCTTTCTGGTCATGGACCTCTCTATATCCATGGGCTACACCTACGAACAAGAGCTGACGAAATTCGACTACGCGGTTTGTCTTGCTGCGGCGCTTTCCTACCTAATGATCTCGCAGCAAGATCCGGTAGGGCTGATTACTTTCAACGATAAAATTCGCAACTGCTTGCCGCCACGCTCCAATCGAACGCAGTTGGGAAACGTGCTGTCGATGCTTTCCAATCTCGAGCCGATTGGGCAAACTGACTTTCAGAAAAGTCTCGGTCAAATTTCTGCGATGTTGAAAACCCGCAGTCTCGTTATGATCTTCTCTGATTTCCTTGTCGACGAAGAGCAAACGATTAATGCGCTTTATCGTCTAAAGCATGGAGGCCACGACGTAATCTTGTTTCATGTGCTCGACGAAGCCGAAGTCAGTTTCCCATTTCGAGGCGTCTGCAAGATGCGCGATCCGGAAACACAGGATCAGATTAAAATTGACGCCGATGGTGCACGTAAAGGATACAAGAAACGAATTGAAGAGTTTCGAACGTCAATGGAAGAGCAGTGTCGTAAAAGCGGGATAGATTATGTTCCTGTGGATACGAGCATGCAATTCGACAAAGCTCTTTTGGAGTATCTCCTTAGCCGGCGGGCCAGGGGGTAACGATGACTTGGGCTAACTTCGCGATTTTAGGCGTTGGGGCGGCGCTGGTGTCCGTGCCGATCATCCTGCATTTTTTAATGCAGCCAAAACCCAAAGAACTCATCTTTCCAGCGATGCGTTTCCTTAAAGACGCAGAGCAAACCAATCGCACCAGCATGCGTGTCCGCCATTTTTTGCTGCTGCTCATGCGGTGCCTGCTCATTGGACTCGTAGCAATCGCACTAGCTGGTCCGTCTGTTGCTTCGGGTGATTTTGGAACTTGGTTGACGCTGGGTGGAATTGGATTGAGCGGACTAATTGTCGGAGCAATTTTGTTGTTGTCGTTTTTCCGAGCCAACAAAAACTGGTTGCTCGTGGGAATTCTGGGCACGCTTTTTCTTGGGCACTTGGCGTATGGCGGGTGGGCCGCGAACAAATTGCTGGGTTCCGAATCGACCCAAATACTTGGCGACGATCAGGCGCCGGTGGCAGCTTTGGTAGTGATAGATACTTCGCCGCGTATGGAGTACATGTTCGGGAATGAATCGCGGCTCGACGAAGCGAAAAAGTCTGGCAAGTGGTTGGTTAGCCAGTTTCCACTCGACAGCCAAGTCTGTATTTCGGCGACCGACAATGATTTGCCATTTTTCTCAGTGGATGTGTCTGCCGCAGACCGACGAATCGACGGGCTCGAAACAAATTATTCTGGCGGATCTATTCCCAAAGCAATTTTGGATGGACTGAAGATCCTGCTTAAGGCGCCGCAGGAACGAAAAGAAATCTATGTCGTGACGGATCTTACTCAAGAAAGCTGGTCGGGCGAGAATCCTAAGCAGCTTGTTAAGCAAATTGAGAAGAGTACTGGTTTAGGTGTTTTTGTTTTTGATGTTGGCATCGAAAATCCGAGCAACCTATCGCTTACCCAGTTGAGTCTTTCCGAAGCAGAGATCTCTGAGAATGGAAGACTCAACATCAGTACAGAAATTCAAAGCGTTGGCCCAGATGTTCAGCGAACGGTTAAACTGTTGATCGAAAAACCTGAACCGCCCAAGCCCGTTGTGCGTGACGGTGTCAGCCTATTTCCTGAACCAACGTTTGACGCGCAATCACTGACGAAGAGCATAGGAGATGATTCTGCCGCGCCGGTTAAATTTACGTTCAGCCAGCCATTGAATCCGGGCACTTACCATGGACGTGTCGAAATTGAAGGGCAAGACGGACTTGCGATTGATGACCAACGATACTTCACTTTTCGGGTGGGCGAAACAAAGCGAGCGTTGATCGTCCATCCTGAAAACGTAAATCCGCGCGTGATGGAAAGCTTACTTGCGACTAAAAAGAAAATTGAAATGGGGATCGCGAAATACGAGCGAGAAACCATCACGCAAGACGAATTCGTGAGTCTCGAAAGTACCGAGTCATTTGACGCGATCTATTTGCTGGACCCAAAACCAATCGCTGATGAGACTTGGCAAAAGCTCGACGTCTTCGTTCAAAATGGTGGAGGATTGGCGATTTTCCTTGGTCACAACGCAGCCGATGGTGGAATCGCCCATGAGAGTTTTACCACGCCTGCCGCGGCGAGGCTGCTATCGGGAAAGCTTGAGCAACAATGGCTCAATGAAGAGCCCGATTTGTTTTTGAGTCCCAAAGAGCTGTCGCATTCAATCTTTAGTTTGATCCGCGGTCAAGAAACGAATGTGTTGTGGAATCTATTTCCAGTTTTTATTCATTGGGGAATCGGTCCAGATGATTCGCAT
>CAYMFZ010000412.1:2945-5715 GCA_964389585.1 uncultured Pirellulaceae bacterium
ATTATTGAGCGTGCGATTGGCAATGGACGAGTGCTTGTGATGACCACGCCGATCACTGAGTATTCGAATGTGACCGAAAGGCCGACTTGGAATAATCTTTTTGTTGGTAGACCGGTCCCCATGTTTGATTTGTTCGAAGGCATCAACTCCTACTTGTTTCACGGTGACACCAAATCGTTAAACGTCAGCATCGGTGAGACGGCGGCCTTTGATAATGATCTCAGAGAATTTCCCGAATCGTATCAAGTGTTTTCTCCACTTCCAGAAAAGCCACCCACCCGTTTGAATACGGTCAGTGGACGAGTCCGTTTCAGATTCGTCGAAGCTCCTGGTCACTATCGCCTCAAAGGGGTGATGGATTCGGAGATTCAGCTACGAGGTTTTAGCGCTAACCTTGGTGCGGCTGTAACCGATCTGACGCGGATTGAACCGGCTCAATTGGATTCGTTTCTTGGGGCGGGAAAATATCAACTCGCTCGGCAGCAAGATGAAATTCAACGGCAACAGGGGACGACACGGCGCGGTCAAGAATTCTATCCGCTTGTAGTGCTGATGATGCTCGTCGTGATGGCGGTTGAGTTTCTGATGTCCAACCGTTTTTATGGGTCTTAAGAAAAGTCACGAGACAAACTCCCGATTTCAAATTGAACACTTTTTAACTAAACCTGAGGCGGACTTGCGATACGAAGAATTGTGTGACAACGTCGCTCAACTCTCCGAGTTGAAAGCGGAAATTCAACGAAACGCGAAATTTGTTTTGACTGTCCTTTGTGAGCGTTAGAGGACTCGATCAACAATTCAAAACTCAACGTGACGACCAGAATTAACTAAACAGAAGAGCAGATTTTGGAATCAATTACATTCCAACCTATCCTAACGCCTTTGGTCCTTGCGATCGTTTTTGTGATTGCGCTGTTGATGTTGTTTGTCGGGCCATCGTTTGCAAAACTAACTTCTTCCCAGCGACTTTCGTTATCGCTGATTCGACTTGGCGTCATCCTGCTGGCGCTGGTGGCCGCGCTGCGTCCTGGTTGTGTGCAGACAATTGAAAAGAACCAATCAGCGGTCTTGTTGTTCTTGGTAGACGTAACGCGCAGTATGGATTTGCCGCACGTCAAAGACGACTCAACTCGTTGGGGCGAAACCGTCTCGATGATTCGTGATAACCAATCGCGATTCGAAAAACTGGCCGAAAACAAAGTCGAAGTGAAGTTCTACGAGTTTGACAATCGGACGCGAGTTCTCGATGCGGAGAATGGAATCGTTAGCCTCCCCGATAAACCTGAAGGAAGCGAAACGGATATTGGAACAGCGATCTACGACACCAGTTTGGATGTGCGTGATCAACGGCTGATCGGAATGTGTCTTGTGAGCGATGGCGTTCAAAATATTCCTGAGCCCGAAATTGAATTGAGTCAGGCCACGGAAGCGTTGACGGACCGAGAGGCGCCTTTAGTTGCAATTCAAATGGGAATGTCGAAAGACACGGGGCAGCTTCACGATGTTGCGATTACCAGTTTTGCCGAACAGCAAGCGGTGAACAAAAATAATGATTTGGTCGCGCGGGCGACGATGGTCACGCGGGGTTACGGCGGACAAGAAGTAACCGTTCAGCTAATCGTAACTGACTCAACTGGAAAAGAGACCACTGTCGCGACAGAAATCTACCGCCCAACGACGAGTTACGAAGAAACCAAAGTTGAGTTGAAGTACCGACCAACGGAGCCGGGCGAGTATCGAATCAAAGTTCGCGCAGTACCCATGCCAGACGAGCCAGCGCTTCGCAACAATGTGCTTGATGGGTTTTTAACGGTCAGAGATGAAGGGATGCGCGTTCTGTTCCTCAATGGCTCGCTTGGAAATGAGCAGAAGTTCTTACGTGATTCACTTCCGGCGTTGGACTTTATCTCGATGGAATTTCATCCAATCTATACGTATGCCGTCGCTCGTGAATCCAGTTGGCCACTTGCGAAATTTGAGTCAGACTTTTCCGATCCAAACAAATTTGATGTCTTTATTCTTTGCAACGTTGACGCTCGCGCATTGACTGAGAAATCTTGGCAAGCGTTGGCTGATGCGGTCGGAAGCGGGAAAGGGCTCTTGATGGTTGGAGGCACGCATAGTTTTGATGCAGGCGGTTTTCAGCAAACGCCTTTGGCTGATATTTTACCAATCAAGATGCGACCGAATCAGTCCCAACCTTTCGACCGAGATATTCGACGAGACTTCCATATCAATTCTCCAATCAAATTACGCCCAACGGGTTCAAGCTTTTTGACGGATATATCTGATGGTGAAAATGACAGAGTGACTTGGGCGAAGCTACCGCCATTGCCAGGAGCCAATCGAATCGTCATTAAAGACACCGCAGATGTGTACCTCGAAAGTGCGGATAGCGTCAAACGACCGATCATGGCAGGAGCGGATGTCGGCGGTCGAGTCTTGGTTTTCGCTGGCGATTCGACTTGGCGTTGGCAGCGTAAGGGATTCAAAACCGAGTACAACCGGTTTTGGCGGCAAGTCGTTTTGTGGTTGGCGTTTTGGGATTCAAGAAATGATGAAAGTGTTTCAATCAATTTGCCAAAGCGAAGGTTTTCACCCAAATCAAACATAGCCTTTGATGTTGCCGTAAAATCCATTTCTGGCGAATTCGTAGAAGGCGTTTCATTTGATGCAAATTTGACTTTGCCGTCTGGAGAAAGCCAAGTCATTTCGGTGAATCAGGTTGGTCAGCGTTATCAGTCCGAGCTGGACCCGGAGTCATTGGGGG
>CAYMFZ010000413.1:0-4004 GCA_964389585.1 uncultured Pirellulaceae bacterium
CTACAGGTTTTGAAATACCCCCTAACTAAATAAAGTAAGTGCATTGGGCCTCTACACCACACACATTCCGCATTCCGCATTCCCTAACTCGTTACGGGCTGGCGTAAAAGCTGGTTCATATTCTTCTTATATTTCTCAACCCCTGGTTGCCCATACGGATTGATTCCCATCAACCGCCCTTCGACCACCGTCGTCAGCATCAACATTTGAAACAACTGACCCAGCGCCGCCTCATCGGCAGCCGGCAAATTGATATTCGTCGTTGGACGATTGTCTTCGCGATAAGCCTGATTGGTTCCCTCAATCGCCGCCGTCATGATTTCCGGCAGTGTCTTGTCCGCCAGTTCATTGAGTTGATCCTGATTCCACTCGCTATGCCCAATTGGAAGATGGTCTTGTCGCCACGAATCGACGATCACGTTGTTCATGACTTTGTCGAACGCACCTTCCTGATGCTGCTGAGCTCGCGAATGAAGGTCGCGTGAATTCAGACAGGTTAATGGCAACGCACCACGGCCTGCCTTGCCGAGGCTTTCCGCCAACAATTGGTCGTACCAAAAACCAGCCGACTCCAACGACTTACTCCAAACCGAAAGCACGCGAACATCGACGCCGCGCTCTTTCTCCAACAAATGATTGACCGCGACGTAATCGAGAACCGGGTTGCTGCCCAGCGGCTGAGTTCGAAACTGACCATTCATTGCCGCGGCGCCTTCCAACAAAGCCACGACGTCGATTCCAAGAATGGCTGCGGGCAAAAGCCCAACCGCCGAGAGGACTGAAAATCTTCCTCCGACACCATCTGGAACCAGAAAGCGATCTTGGCAACCGATCTCATCAGCCAAACTCGCAAGCTTGCCACTTTCTCCAGTCACCGGAACAACGTAGTCCGGCAGATTGTCACGTCCGACCAGACTTTCAAGTTCCGCCAGGAACTGACGAAACGCAGCGGCAGTCTCGAGCGTGCCACCGCTTTTGCTGATCACAACAATCCCCCACTTGCCCTCGGGACCGTCGCCTGTTGAATGATTGCGCAGAAACTGAAGCAACCCTTGCGTCCAGTCATTATCCACGTTGTTGCCTTCGAAATAAATTCGCGGCCGACCACCCCGCTCTGCTCGCGTCAACTCATTGTGGTAAGGCTGACAACAAGTCTCCATCAGCGCCCGAGCCCCCATGTACGAACCGCCAATGCCCAGCACAACCACCTTGTCGACGCGCTCGCGAAGCTTAGCCGCCACGGCAAGAATCCGACCAAGCTCACTGCCTTCACGATTGGATTGGTATTCGTCAAGGATCCGCTCAGGCATTTCGTGAAACCCGGCGTCCAATGGATTCTTTTCATCAGGAACCTCGGCTCCATCGGCGAACATTTTCAAATCCGCAAAGACCTCGGCGCGGGCGGCTTCAAGGGATTGCGTCAGTCCGTCAATTTGGGCCTGTGTGATTCCATGCTCAGGAACCAAAGCTCCGTCGTAGCTAAACGTGATAGGTTTTATTTTTGCCATGATGTTCAAATGGGTTCGAATTCACTTTGTTTGAAAAGCAACCAAAGATTATCGCTCAATTGACGGATTCGAACCAGTAGGTTTGGGCCAATTCGCTCAAAGCCACTTCAATGCTACGATGTGTGCCCGGTTGAATCGCGGATTAAATAATCGACCGAACAGCTGCAGAATTTAGTCAACCAGAAACCTGAATTTGAAAAACTCCCCTTTAAAATGAAACCACTTACCAAACATCCAACTTACTCTGGCCCCGAAGGCCCCGTCGTTCTCGTTATCATGGACGGCGTTGGAATTGGACATGGTGATAATGGCGACATGGTCGCAAAAGCATCGACACCTCATCTCGATCGCTTGAAAACCAAATCAACCTACACAACGCTCAAAGCCCACGGCCATGCGGTTGGCATGCCCAGTGACGATGACATGGGCAACAGCGAAGTCGGTCACAACGCGATTGGGTCGGGACGCGTTTTCGACCAAGGCGCGTTGCTCGTGCAAAATGCCGTCAATTCAGGCGCAATGTTTTCAGGCCAGGCATGGCACGAACTCACAAGCGACCTCGGCGAGGGAACTTTGCATTTCATCGGCCTGTTGTCAGATGGAAATGTTCACTCGCACGTTGATATCTTATTTGCGATGTTGTCACACGCTCAAAGCCAAGGCATCAAAACGGTCCGCGTTCATACGTTACTTGACGGACGCGACGTTCCACCAACATCGGCACTCGAGTACATTGCTCAACTTGAATCGCAACTGGCGACCATCAACGCGTCGGGCGATTTCGATTACGCAATCGCCTCCGGTGGTGGTCGGCTTTACATCACGATGGATCGCTACAACGCCGATTGGCCAATGATCGAACGTGGTTGGAATGTTCACGTCAAAGGAATCGGGCGCGAGTTTGAATCAGCGGCAGTCGCAGTTGAGACGCTTCGAAAAGAAACTCCCGGCGTGATCGATCAAGACCTCGAAGAGTTTGTGATCACTCGTGACGGCAAGCCCGTTGGTCCAATTGTTGATGGCGATAGTGTGGTGCTGTTTAACTTTCGCGGCGATCGAGCCATGGAAATTTCTCGAGCGTTCGACGAGCCCGATCTCGACACATTCAATCGTGGCCCGATTCCTGACGTCAAGTTCGCCGGCATCATGCAATACGATGCCGATCTCCAAATCCCTAAACGCTTTCTCGTGACGCCCCCGTCGATTGATGAAGTCATGGGTGAGTACCTTGCCAACGCTGGAGTGACGCAGCTTGCGGTCAGCGAAACTCAAAAGTACGGCCACGTGACCTACTTTTTCAACGGCAATCGAAGCGGAAAATTCAACGATGCCGCCGAAGACTATGTCGAGATCACTTCTGATTTGCTGCCGTTCGAACAACGACCTTGGATGAAGGGTGGTGAGATTACAGATGTGATTTTGGATTCGATCGAAAACGGAAAACACAAATTCATTCGTGCCAATTACCCCAACGGAGATATGGTTGGTCACACCGGCGATTTGTTGGCGGTCGAGATTTCAGTCGAAGCCGTCGATCTTTGTGTTGGCCGATTGGTCGAAGCGATCGAAGCCACCAATGGAATCCTGATCGTGACGGCAGACCATGGCAACGCCGATGAAATGTTCGAAGTTGGCAAAGATGGAAAGCTTAAACTTGATGGCGACGGGAACCCGAAATCAAAAACGAGCCACACGCTTAACCCAGTCCCGTGCTACATTTATGATCCAGCAGGAACGGCGAAAGTCCGACTTGCGGATGCGGCGGAAACCGGATTAGGCATTAGCAGTTTGGCGGCGACGACGATTGGTTGCCTAGGATTCATTCCACCCGAAGACTACGATCCGTCGATCGTTGATGTGGGTTGAGATTTGCAAACAGGATTGCCGTGGTCGAACATGGTGAGCCGGCTAGGGCTAACGGCTAATTCAACAACCGCTCTTTCGCTCCTTTCCTTATAACGTAGGAATCGTTTCACGGAGTGAAACGCGACAATGAAAAATACTTTGAAAGTGAAAACATGATTCGAAACAATGCTTACGCTTTTCGTTTATTCGTTGGGTTGATTTCAACTGCCGTTTTCTTAATCAATTCGAGTTCTGGATTTGCTCAAGTAGAACAACAAGCAACCCGAGATGACTTTGTCTCGGATGCGAGTTTCGTTATCGGAACTTATTCGCCTTCAAAACGAGCGCATACACCCGCCGCGATCACCAGCGCAGCCAACAAGTTCATTACTTCGCTAGACGAAGCACAACGTGGCAAATGTGTCAGCGAACTTAAAACGCCGCAGCGGCGAGAGTGGACGAATCTGCCGGCTCGCGACAACGCCGATGGCGTGAAGATGTCAGAGTTGAATTCGGATCAAATCAAACAGGCTTGTGACTTGATGGCAAACTTGTTCAGCGAACAAGGCTACAACAAAATGCGCGACATCATGCTTGCCGATGATCAATTGCTTGACGAAGGGCGCCCGCGCAGAGGTTTCGGAACTGACA
>CAYMFZ010000413.1:4014-5713 GCA_964389585.1 uncultured Pirellulaceae bacterium
TCAGAAACCGAACCTTGGGGATTTCAACTCGATGGTCATCATGTTGGCACCAACGTTTCCGTGCAGGGTGACAAACTCACGATGTCACCGAGCTTTATCGGCACGCAGCCGCAGGCTTTCAAAATCGCAAACAAGACGTATCGACCCTTCGCGAATGAAACCGATCTGGCGCACAAGTTGGCAATGAGCTTGACGGACGACCAAGTCAAACAGGCTGTGTTAAAAGATAGCCGAGCGAGGATCCTTACAGGCCCAGGCAATGACGGTCTTGTACCTGAAGCTCAAGGCGTTACTTGCGCAGAGTTCAGCAACGCCCAGAAACAGACTTTGATGTTGCTGATCAGCCAATGGGTCAACGACCTCCCAAACGAACATGCGATCGCCCGCATGAAGCAACTTGAGGGCGAGCTTGATCAAATGAAGTTTTCATGGAACGGAAGCCGCGAACCTAAAAGCGATGTCTCCTACACGATTCAATCACCCAGCTTGATCATCGAATACGCTTGCCAAGACCTTGGAGGCAATCCGCTTGATCACTTGCATTCAAACTACCGCGACCCAACAAACGAGTACGGCGGTCAGCTAAAGTAGGAATCGTCAACAACGTTCTTCCAACGATTTTCGCCCAGTGTCGCTCGTACAACGTTCGTAGTAACTCGATTTATCGAGTTGGCCGTGCCAGCAAAACGAATTTGAATTTACTAACAGTCGAGAATTAGCTTCTCCGCATCTAGTTGTGCTAGCACGACTCGGCATTGTTCCGGACCAGCGATTTCGGCATGATACGCGGCCAAAATTCTGAAGCTAAGACTTCAGGTCGTATTCATCTCAAATCGACAAACCATCTGGTCCCATGCCGCAACGTAGTTTCGTCACAACTCAAACGGCTGCCTCAAAGTGCAGTTTTCTCTTCATCAGAATGTTGATGATTGGGTTGGTTTGTGCGTCAGTTGGATGTCGCGCGTTGACCTACGACGACCAGTCTCCAAATCTCTGTGGTCAACCGCCGGTTCAAAACCCGCTTGCCATCCCAATGATGGATCGTTGGTTGGTGATGGATCAAGTCAGTGACGAAATTGACGACTATTTTAAGATTTATCGCGAGGAGCGAATTCGTGTTCTCGATGGCGTTATGTCAGAAGGCTGGATTGAAACGCATCCCAAGATTGGCGGAACGTTACTAGAACCTTGGCAGCTTGATTCGACGCAAGGGTTTGAGCGACTTCATTCGACGCTCCAAACCGTTCGGCGTTTCGCCAAAGTCCGTGTGATTCCATCTGGAAACAGTTATCAACTGGACGTTCGAGTTTTCAAGGAACTTGAGGATCTCGCTCAGCCGGTTGGTTCAGCGGTTAGCGGTCAGTTGCGACATGACAGTGCGCTTGATGTTGATCGCGAAGATCCGTGGATGACCGTTCAAGATAAGAATTGGATTCCGATGGGAAGAGATTTTTCGCTTGAACAACAGATTCTTCGAAACATCCAGAAGCGTTTAACGGAAGTCGGCGCTGGCGTTCGGTGATTGAATGCCGTTTTTGACAGACGGATTCTGAGTGCGCGAATTCCAATGTGTTCGATGTGAGCCTCTTTAAAGCTGACAGTCTTGATTAGACCGTTGTCGAAACGAGAGGAATGCGAAACGGTGGAATGAGACGATGGCCAACTCGATAGAATGGTCGAACTAGTAGATGCCCTAGCG
>CAYMFZ010000414.1:0-5662 GCA_964389585.1 uncultured Pirellulaceae bacterium
TCTCAAGACCTCGATACTCTTCTAAGTCGACACTCTCGAACTGCATCCAATTTTGCTTGGCTTTCGTGATACGTTGCCTGTCTTGATCAGAAAGTTTGTTGATGAGAACGTGTTTCGATTTTGCCGAAAACGGTTGTCGAAATAGTCCGTTTTGCTTCACGGAGATTTGAACTTCTGATGGCACCCAACCCAACCGTTGAATCGATTGATTGAGTTTCATCCGCGCGAACGGCGGAAGCTTTGTTGGATCAGAAGCATTGAGTTGGGTGAAACGATCGAGAAATTTGAGGTAAGACGGAATCAAAGAAACATCTTTGGGCTGTTTTCCGTGAAATCGGTATTCGATTTCTGGACTCGTAAGCGTCACCCAATTCGTTGAGAGATCAATGTCCTCGGTGAAATCGTCTTCAACAAGAAAACTTGTTCTGTTGTCTTGAAGCGTATCTCGGCGGACGGCTTCGACAATTTTCATCAAACGAAGATCGGGCAATTCGAACCTGACCTTGCGCTCAGGATCAAGCAGAATCATCATCTGCTTTCGCGTATCGTAGATTGCAATTTCTAACGCGGTCGGCTGGGCATCATCGGACAATTGAAAATCGTAAATCAGCCCTTGCGAAAACAAGGTGACATTTTGCGAGACAGGAAGATTCGAAGTCGAATTGTAAACGGACGATTCGATTCGGAACTCCTGACCAAACAACTGCGGCGCAGGTCCCACCACGATGCCCAGCAAACACACCATCGCTAACACTTTGCCAATTGAAAAAAACGCCGTCATTGAGTCACTCATAATTCTCGCCGTCAAAACTGGATGTCGTTTCGATGCGAAGACTAGAAAACTCGAGAATCAACGTCCAGATGTTTGCTGCCCGCCGCTAGCATAAAAAAAGCTTGCTCATTGCTGAGCAAGCTTTGATTTCAACATTCCACTGAAAAACAGCGGATTGGATCGTTGATCTAGCCTAAAACGCCGGTCAATTTAGCTTTCAAAGCATTGACGACTGGCTCAAGAATTCCTTTGATTCCATCACCTTGGCCACCAAGTAGCCCGGTAATGGTTTCGATAAACTTGCCGATCAGACCCTTTGCAGAGGCTTTTCCAGCGTCAGGCAAATTGGCCAATCCCATTCCGTCAATCGAACCGGTGAAGTCCTTGATCTTGGTTGCCAACTCTCCAGCTCCGGCAGCATCTTTCAAACCTTCAAAACCAGACGTGATGCCGCCCATTCCTTTGACCAATTGCGGACCAGCATCTCCAAGTGACCCCATGTCAAAGCCTTCGATGCCATCCAAGTCGAGACCTGGAATTGTCATGCTGCCTGCAGCGTCTTTAATTCCATCACCAACTTGTGCGACTGTGTCCTTAGCTTTATCGACACCGCCATTAATCATTGGAAGTAAAAACTTCCAAGCGACAAACGCTAGAGCTGCCAAGATCAGCAACGGCAAAAGAAGCTTAACAAGTCCGCCACCTGCTTTGGCTGCATCGTTAGCAGCGGCGCGACCTGCGTCGCCAGCCTTGTGGGCTGCTCCGACTGCAGCGCCAACCGCAGCCTTGCCTTGATCTGAAACATTGCCCAGCAAGTTTCCAAAACCAAGTCCTTCAGTCAACTGAGAAGGCATGAAGCCGAGACTCTTTTTCTGTTCGCCTAAGAAACTTCCCAAGCCAACTGCATCGAGTGCTTTATTCTTGATGTGCTTTCCAATCACAGCCATGACGATTGGAGCAAGAATCTTCATGAGCGAGCCCATCATGTTGTCCTTGAGTCCCAAGAACTTGGCGAGCGTTCCGAGCATGCTGGTCTGATTTGAACCAAAGACGCCATCAAGAATTCCACCACCTGATTTAGTGAAACTCTCATCAGGTCCATCGCCACCGAGAATGTCACCCAACTTGTCCAAGATTCCCGTGTCTTGTTTTTGAGCCATATCAAAAACATCGCGAGCACCTTGTGGGTTTCCGGCTTTCTTGATCAAGCCGCCAAGAATCGAGCCGCTCGCCGTTTCAAAAACGGACTTTGTTTTCTTTTCATCGGTACCAAGAATACCGCCGATTTGCCCCATGATTTGTTTGCTTACGGCCCCTTTGACCATATCCATTAGATCCATTTTTTCTCCAGTCAGATTTATTTTGTGAAAGTGTTAAGGAATGAGCCAGTAACAATCTGCTGGCTGAATTTTCGGATCGTGTCCGAGTCGCCTAAGTATAAGAAATTCCTAAGCGAGTGGTAGCATCCGCAGTCAATGCGCAAACTATTTGCTCGGACCAAAATGTGATTTGACGATTGGATTCGACAAAGAAAAGTCCTGAAAACCAACCTTTTACCCCGGACAAAGCTTTGGTGAACAAGCTGGATAAGCGGGGCAATTTATTCGGCTTTTGCACAGCCGAAAACGAACCCGACACTCGATCGGCTGGAATCGCTTCGCGTGAAAAATCACTCGAGCGCTCGTTTTAAGAACTGATTCTCGGCTGCCTTCAAGCGGCCCACCAATTCTCAATCGCGAAAACTTCTACGTGTGAATTGCGCGGCCATCGACTGCAAGTGCAGCCTCTTGCATGATCTCGGAGAGCGTTGGATGGGCATGACAACATCGCGCGAGATCTTCACTGGTCGCGCCAAAGTTCATCGCAACTGCGGCTTCAGCAATCAAGTCACCCGCGCGAGAGCCGATGGCGTGAACACCCAAGATTCGATCCGTTTCAGAATCGGCGATGATCTTGATCTTACCGTCAACATCACCAATCGCGCGAGCGCGCCCGTTGGCTCCATAAGGACACGAACCTTTTCGATATTGAACGCCAGACTCTTTGACTTGTTCTTCTGTTTTGCCGACCATCGCAATTTCGGGATGCGTGTAAACGATCGCTGGAATCGCATCGTAGTTGACGTGGCCTACACCCGTCACAATTCGTTCAACACAAGCGACGCCTTCCTCGGACGCTTTGTGAGCAAGCATGGCGCCGCCGATGCAATCGCCAATCGCGAACACCCCATTTGCGGAAGTCCGCAACTGCTCATCAACCTCGATAAAACCACGCTTGTCGACCTTCACACCGGCAGATTCCAAGCCAAGATTGTTGGTATTTGGAGAACGTCCAGCGGAAACCAAGACACGATCGCACTCGATTGGATCGGCACCCTTACATTTCACTTCGCAAACACCATTGTTTCGCTTGGCCGACTCAACCCACATGCTTGTATGGAATTCAAGGCCCTGTTTTTCAAACGTTCGTTTTGCGACGCGAGCGATTTCTTGATCAAGCCCTGGCAGGACGCGATCCATCCCTTCGAGGATAACTACTTTGGCGCCCAAGCGATTCCAAACCGAACCCAGCTCTAAACCGATGTATCCACCACCGATCACAACCAACGTCTTGGGAACGTTTGGATAGCCAAGCGCAGTTGTACTGTCGCCAATGTAATCGCCATCGAATTCAATTCCTGGCAACTGCATCGGAACGCTGCCCGTGGCAATAATAATATTCTTCGCTCGCAGCGTGTCGCCTGTCGAAACAGAAATTTGCCCATCACCTAACAGTTGTCCGCGCCCAACATAGGTCGTGACCTTATTGCGCTTTAACAACATGTTGATGCCACCTGTCAACGTGTCAACAATTTTTGATTTGCGCTTCATCATCGCCGCAAGATCAACCGTCAACTTGGTTGCCGTGATGCCGTGCTCAACCATGTGGTCACGAGCTTCAACCAACAAGTGGCTTGATTCCAGCAAGGCTTTGCTTGGAATACAACCGACGCGTAAGCAAGTCCCGCCGAATTGCGGATTCTCGTCGATAACAGCAGTTTTCAGTCCTAGTTGGGCTCCGCGAATCGCGGCAACATATCCACCTGGGCCACCACCTACAATTACGAGATCGAAATTCTGTTCAGCCATGAGTCAACTTGTCTTACGTTTCTAATATTGGGTTGTGAGGCAGACCGCACAGTTCGCGGCAAACAGCGAACCGCCGTGATGCGGTTTTTCGCCGCATGAATTATATCTTCGCATCTCAGATTGGAGCCGCGGGGGCAATCAGACTTCGAGGAACAATCGAGCTGGCTCTTCAAGAACCTCTTTGATCGTCTTCAAAAATCCAACTGCTTCTTTTCCGTCAACCATCCGGTGGTCATAAGTCAACGCGACGTACATCATTGGACGAATAACGACTTCGCCGTTGAGAGCGATTGGCCGATCCTGAATCGTATGAAGACCAAGGATACCGCTTTGAGGCGGATTCACAATCGGCGTAGACAAAAGCGACCCATAAACGCCGCCGTTACTAATCGTGAAAGTTCCCCCTTTGAGGTCGTCAGGCACGATCTTGTTGTCTTGAGCAAGTGCCGCGTACTCACCAATTTTTCGCTCCACCGTCGCGAAGCTCATGTGTTCCACATTGCGAAGGATCGGAACGACCAAGCCTTTGCCGCCTCCAATTGCGATACCAACATCGTGAAAGTTCTTAACGATGACTTTGTCGCCACGAATCTCTGAATTGATCGCCGGATACCGCTTTAAACCTTCAACGGCGGCCTTGGCAAAGAACGACATGAAGCCAAGCTTCACGCCATGCTTTTTCAAAAACGCGTCTTTGTACTTTGATCGAAGCTCCTTGACGGGAAGCATGTCAATCTCATTGAAGGTCGTCAGCAACGCAGCCGTCTGTTGGGCAGAGACCAATCGCTTGGCGATGGTTCGACGGATCATACTCATCGGAACCGCTTTTTCTTCCCGTGCTCCAACTGGCGAATCACCAAATCCGTCACCTGCTCCCATCGGCGCAACTGAGGGTCGAGGGGCTGGCGCCGAGGGTTTCGATGGTGGCTTCGACGCCGGCTTGGTGGCAACCGTTTCAGCAGGCGCAGAACGTTGCTCTGCCGGAGCCGAGACATCTCCTGGCTTGAGGCCTTTTAGTTTCACGTAGTTCAACACGTCTTCTTTTAACAAACGACCACCCGGCCCAGTTGGCGTAATCGCGTCGGCGGAAATTTGGTACTCGCTTAAGACTCTTTCGGCGGCTGGCATGATCCAATCTGCTTTGGCCCCTTGAGATGGAGGAGCATCTGCAACTGCGGTTGTGCCACCGCCCGCCGCTGATGATTGCGTCGCGGAAGCCGAGCCCGCGGCTGGTTTTTCATTTTCATTGACGACGCACAAGACGTCGCCGACTTGCGCGAACTCGCCTTCAGCGACTTTGATTTCGGCAAGCACGCCAGCGATTTCGCTGCTAAGGGCTTGGGAAGCTTTTTCCGATTCGAGTTCGACGATCTCCTCGTCTTTCTCAATCCAATCGCCTGGTTTTTTCATCCAACTGGCGACTTGGACTTCTTGAATGGACTCACCAAACTCTGGGACTTTGATTTCAATCATTGGATTCAGTTTTTTATTTAAGTCTTTTTCTTTACTCGTGTGTTGACGGTCAGCCAGGGCTTAGCTTTTGTCTCGCTGTTTTTACTCTTGCTCTCTGAGTCTATCCCGGAAATTGTGAGCCGTTGGCGCTAGCCTCGGGCCAAACCAACGAGTGGCTTGTTTTGCTGATTATTCCGGCCCGAGGCTAGCGCCTTCGGCTCATCTGTCGAATAAGCTCTTGGTCTTGGGATAGGTTTCTTACTCTTACTCTTACTCTTACTCTTACTCTTACTCTTACTCTTACTCTTAC
>CAYMFZ010000415.1:0-5368 GCA_964389585.1 uncultured Pirellulaceae bacterium
TTCATCGAAGTCAATGCGCGGATTCAAGTCGAACATCCTGTGTCTGAAATGGTGACGGGCATCGACTTGATTCAGCAACAGATTCGCGTCGCTTCAGGTGAAAAACTATCTTTCACTCAAGATGAAATTCATTGCAATGGCGTTTCAATTGAGTGTCGAATCAACGCTGAGGATCCTGACAATAACTTTGCCCCCAGCCCGGGAACGATCGAAAGCATTTCCATTCCTGGTGGATTGGGCGTTCGTTTCGACACCCATGTTCACGCTGGATACACAGTTCCGCCTTATTACGATTCGATGGTTGGCAAATTAATCGTGCACCAACCAACTCGTAAGCAGGCGATCGCTTGTATGATTCGTTGCCTTGATGAGCTACGCATCAAAGGAATCAAGACAACTGCAGGCTTCCAGAAAACGGTTTTGCTTCATCAAGATTTTGTCGAAAGCAAAGTCGACACAAAGTGGGTTGAACGAAACATGTAGTCCGAGTGCTCAGGTTCGTCCTGCTAAGCCCTTCCTGTTAAGCCGTCTTGCTAAGCCGTCCTGCTAAGGCCTTCGTGTTAAGCCGTCTTGCTGAATCCGCAAGGTTTGTTTGTTCGTCTTATTTTCAAACGAGCATTAGAAGGGCATTTTCAAAGCGAACGATCACTCCCCAATTCGACATTAAGGGCAACCTGAAATCGAGAAGTTTCGAGGGGCCGTTTTTGCCTTGTGTTCATTCCTGGATCAATCGAATAAAATCGCGTTTTATCATCACGATTTAGTTTGATCCTATCATTTGATCCAAAGGCAATTCACGTGGCAAATACGCTTTCACCGCCAGTCCAACCTGACCATTCGTTCAAGCGAATCGCAATCTTGTTTGCTGGCGGTCCAGCTCCTTCAGCAAACGCGGTTATTTCGGCTGCAGCCGCTTCGTTTCTTCGAGCCGGCGTTGAAGTCATTGGCATCAAACACGGTTATTCATCGCTCGCAGATTTTGATGCAGCCGAACCGTTGGTTGAAGGCAAAGACTATATCAATCTGAACCATAAGGTTTTGGGGAGAACGCGAAACGCGCAGGGCATCATGATTGGGACCGCGCGTACCAATCCTGGCAAACACATCACTTGCCCTGAAGACCTTGCTGACTCTGAAAAATCAGCTCCGATGAAACGTGTTTGCGAAGCCCTCGCCTCGATTGGTATTGATGCTCTAATTTCGATCGGTGGTGACGACACGCTCAAGACAGCGAACAAATTCAAGCTGTATCAAGAGCGAAACAAATCAGAAAAAGTCATTCCCGTTGTCCATTTGCCAAAGACGATTGACAACGACTATCACGGCATTGATTTCACGTTCGGATTTTTCACGGCCGTTGATTTTCTCGCCACCGAAATTCGCAACCTGATTTACGACGCCGAAGCTACGCGTTCCTACTTCTTAACCGAAACGATGGGTCGAAGTGCAGGCTGGCTTTCTTATGGAGCGGCGATCGCGGGCGAGGCAAGCCTCGTCATTAGCGTTGAAGATGTGATGGCGGGGTATCTCATATCGGAAGACTTCACAAACGATGCGGGTGAAACCAAGTCGCGTGAGTGCATGGATATGGATCGCGTTTCTGAGCGAATCGTTAAGACAATGCTCGCGCGAGAAGCAGAGGGCAAAGAGTATGGCGTGATCGTTGTCGCCGAAGGACTCGCTGAGTATTTGCCGTTCAGCTATGTCGAAGGCGTTTCTCGAGACGATCACGGTCACATCAACATTTCCCAAGTCAATCTGTACTCGATCCTTTCGAACGCCGTTCAGAAAAAATACACTGAGAAAACAGGCGGAACCCGCTTGGTCAAAGGACTGCAACTCGGCTACGAAGCGAGATGTGCTAAGCCACATGCCTTTGACGCGATGCTTGGAAGCCAATTGGGCGTTGGCGCCTTTCGCGCCCTCGCTGAGAAGAACCTCAACGGCGTGATGGTTAGTGTCAGTGGCCAACTCGACCTGCATTACGAGCCATTCGAAAATCTTGTCGATCCCGCGACACTCGTAACCGTTGTCCGCTACATCAATCCAGACAGCGACTTCCACCGCTTGGCCCGATTCTTGGAAACTCACGTAAACGACTAGTTTTAAAGTTTATCTTGAAACAACATAGCCAAGTCTAATCCAGCCTGAGAATTCTCACGCGGACGACTTGGCTATTTTTGTTTGTGTTTGGCAAAAATCATTTATAAATCATTTATGATAGGCGGCATTCCGACGTCGAATCAAAAGAGAATTAGAAATGCAACTCACAACAATTCGATTAACCTCAATCGTGATAGCTGGGTTGGTCGCTTGTCTTCAAATTGAATCTTTCGCGCAAGATTCTTCGGTCGCGACAACTAACAAGCCGACAATTGAAAGCTTCGAGTGGATTGCTGGCAACTGGCAAGGCGAAGCAATGGGCGGCTCGTTCGAAGAGTCATGGAACCTGGCTAGTGGCGGTGCCATGATGGGCATGTTTAAGTTTGTAGATGACGGAGAGGTCAACTTTTATGAGATCTTAACTATCGTTCCGTCTGACGACTCATTCGTGCTTCGACTGAAACACTTTGACGCTGGTTTGAAAGGCTGGGAAGAAAAAGATAAGTCAATCGAGTTCCCTTTGGTTTCCGTTTCGCCAACAGAAGCCAAATTTGAAGGGCTGGTCTTTTCAAAAATTGCCCCAGATCGAATGAACATCGTTGTCCAAACTAAAACTGGCGAGCAAACTCAAGAGTTGAATTTTGAATGCCACCGCCGTGTCGTAAACACTTCGAAATCCCCTGCGCACGATCAAACCACCTTTCGAATCCAACAAGTTTTAGCAATGGATGCGGTTCTGGCGAAGCAACGTGACAAGCTACCCAAGACTCAGCCCATCGCAGTTGCGATCGAAAGCTATGTCATTGGACTACAAGCCTTAGATTTCTCAGATTGCCCACGCGATTTTTCCGATCACTTTCTGCGTCACTGCTCGGCTTGGAAAGGTTCACTCCAATTCTTTGGCAAACACGGAGAGCTGCGTGGGGAGATGAGCGACGTCATCAAACAGATTCGAAAACTTGGCCCAGGCACCGTGGCAGAATTGGACGCGCAGATGGCACCAATTATGGAAACGTGGAAGGAAATAGAAAAAGCCGCTGCGGAATTTCAGGCAAAATAAGAGCTTATCATTTCGTTCACAATCTAGACGGCGGGGAGAGCATTTCGCTCAGCACTCAAAGATCTTTCTTTATCAAGTCAGCCGAACTCCTGCTAGTTCGAACTTCGACGCTTGTTTAGGATAGAAGCCATATATCTGCGACGATCGCCGAACAATTTTTTTGCTACAAGGTTGGCTTTTTAATGTCGATTGCTTTACCCGAATCGATGCCTGCGATTCGAAAACTCAATGATGCTCCAGGTCTTGATTGGTGCGAATCCGTCGACGTGCCAGAAATCGGCCCGCGTCAGGTCTTAATCAAAGTCACTCACGCTGGTATTTGCGGAACGGATCGACACATTTACGAATGGGATCAGTGGAGCCAAGAACGCGTAAAGATCGGCATCACCACTGGTCACGAGTTTGTTGGCAAAGTCATCGCAATTGGATCAGCAGTTGATCGTGTCGAAATCGGACAGCGTGTCAGCGGAGAAGGGCACATTGGTTGCGGCAAGTGTGAGATGTGCCGGACAGGCAAAGGCCATATCTGCGAAAGCGTCGTAATTCTTGGCATCGATTGCGATGGTTGCTTTGCTCCCTACGTCGCTGTTCCAGAAGAAAATTGCTGGCCAGTTAGCCCTGAAATCCCAGACAAAATTGCCGCCGTATTTGATCCGCTTGGGAACGCCGTTCATACCGTGATGGCTGCCGGTGTGAGTGGAAAATCCGTTTTGATCACTGGCGTTGGAATCATTGGATTGATGGCAGTGACCGTGGCCAAAGCGGCTGGCGCAGGCAAAATTTTCGTTACTGACATGGATCAAAAACGACTTGATCTCGCGGTTGAACTTGGGGCTGAACGGGCATTCTTGGCGACAGACAATTGGAAAGATGAAATCGTGAAAGCAACACATGGGCACGGGCCGCATGTGATGTTGGAGATGAGTGGCAACGCTCAAGCGATCCGCGATGGATTTTCCGTTTTGAGAAGTGGCGGAACGGCTGCGATGCTGGGAATTCCATCTCGCCCAATCGAAATTGATTTGTCCAAGCTGATCATTTTCAAGGGAACAACGGTCTTAGGCATCAACGGACGCAAGATGTTTGAAACCTGGTATCAAATGGAAAATTTATTGTTGTCGGATCGCCTGAACCTTGAGCCAATAATCACTCACGAGCTTGAAATGAAAGACTATGAAAAGGGACTAAAAATGATGCAGTCAGGAGAAGCCATCAAAGTCGTAATCAAGATGCCCGAATAGCACGAAACTCTATATTCCCAATTCCATATTCCCAATTCCATATTCCGCAATCTCCCCCATGCCAAACAAAAACTTTGACGCCCGTAGTGCACAATTCGTCGCCGAGCAAACTTCGTCGGGTCAACTCAAGCCGTTTTACAATATCACATCCCCCATGCGTCCAGTCGTTGAGATCGAAGGCAAGGGTGAAGTTCTTGTTTTGTGTGCCAACAATTACTTAGGACTGGCTGATCACCCGGAAGTCATCGAAGCAGGCATTCAAGGGCTGCGAGACTATGGTGCAGGAACGGCTTCGGTTCGTTTTATCTGCGGCACGCTGGATTGCCATCGCCAACTCGAATCAAAGATCGCAACTTTCGTGGGCACAGAAAGTTCATTGTCATACGTCAGTTGTTGGAACGCGAATGAAGCGCTTTTCCCTACACTGGTTGGTCCGGAAGACGTGATTCTTTCTGATGAGCTTAATCACGCGAGCATCATCGACGGAATGCGTTTGATGTCTAAGGCCGTCACCAAGAAAGTCTATAAGCACAGCGATCTAGAACAGCTTGAGACTTTGCTAAAGGAGACGCAATCTCATCCTGTTCGTTGGGTTGTGACCGATGGAGTCTTCAGCATGGAAGGCGACGTTGCGAAACTTCCAGAGATTGTTGAGCTTTGCAAACAATACGACGCGATGCTGGTAGTAGACGACTCACATGGGGTTGGTGTTCTTGGAAAAGGAGGTCGCGGAACCCATGAGCACTTTGGGCTAGTAGGCGAAATTGATGTCATTACGGGGACGCTGGGGAAGGCGCTCGGCGGCGCGGCAGGTGGTTACACCGCGGCATCTGCCCACGCGATTTCAGTTCTTGAGCAGCGTGGACGTCCGAGTCTTTTCTCAAATGCTCTACCGGCAACCGTCGCTTACAGCGCGCACAAGGCCATTGAAGTAATCGAAAACGATCCGTCAATTGTTGCTCGG
>CAYMFZ010000415.1:5434-5657 GCA_964389585.1 uncultured Pirellulaceae bacterium
CTTCATGCCAACGTGGCTACGATTCGCGAAGGCTTGGCCAATCTTGGTTTTGATTGCACGCCTTCGCCGACGGCCATCATTCCGATCATGATTGGAGATGAGGCGGAAGCCATCAAGAAATCAAAGCAACTGTTTGACTTGGGCGTGATGGTGATCGGATTCGGTTTCCCCGTCGTGCCGAAGGGCGAATCAAGATTGCGCGTGCAGGTTTCAGCAGCCTTGA
>CAYMFZ010000416.1:0-5645 GCA_964389585.1 uncultured Pirellulaceae bacterium
CCGGTTTTACGCGAATGAACCGGGTGCTAACGCACTGCGGCTGACCCTAAATATTGGCTGTAACAAAGCACTAATTGTCGGTTCAAGAGTCGGTGCTGCTACCGTCTCCTGTCGATGTTTCTTCTTCGTCGTTTTGGTGGTCAAGCGACAACGGCTCTTCATTCACGTCTTCCGACGGTGTTGGCTTTGTGGCTGCATCGACATTAGGTTCCGTTTCAGCATTCACGGCCGCTCTTTGGTCTTTCAAACGATCCTGCGCAAGCAACTCGTCTAGCCGATCGATGATCTTAGCGGCGACGCCGATTGGATCGTACCACCAGTCGGGGGACCAGATTCGCAATATGTTCCAGCCTAAACCTTCTAAAACAAGTTGGCGTGTTTTGTCGCGGTCGCGCGCCGCTGCGGAACGATGGTAGGTCGCTCCATCGCACTCAATCCCAGCAAGATAAGTTCCAGGCTTGTCGGGATGCTTGATTCCAAGATCAATGCGGAAGCCTGAGACGCCGATCTGCGGAACAGCAATCCAACCGCGCATCTCAAGGGCTTGTGAGACCGCTTCTTCAAACGGCGAATCGAATCCACCAACGCTGTCTTGATTCTGACTACCAAGTGGCGACTCGCCATTCGAATTGGCAAACACCAAGAACTTTTTAAGATGGCTGACTCCTTGGTTTTTCAATCCAGTTGTGTCCAGCATCTCAGGATCAAAACTTGAATAGACCAACATTTGTTGCCGCGCTCGAGTGACGGCGACGTTAAGTCGTCTTTGGCCACCAGGCCGGTTGATGGCACCAAAATTCCTTGAAATACGTGGATTGGATTCGGTTGGACCAAAAGTGATTGAGAAGAACATCACGTCGCGCTCGTCACCTTGAACATTCTCAAGGTTCTTGACAATCGTCGGCTCGATTCTGTCATCGCTGAAAAACCATTCGCAATCTGAATTCTCTTTTAACGCTTGGTCGAAAAGATCTTGGATCAGTGATTGTTGTTGAGTGTTAAAAGTAATGACACCATAGGTCCGTCGGTCATCTGCGGGAAGCAAAAGTTGTTGCTGCATTCGGTCGATGGCTTCGTCAACGATGGCTTGAGCCTCCGTCTTGTTAGTTCGACTCTTGCCCAAGTCGTAGAACGCATCTGGAACTCGCGTCAGCGAAACACCCTTGTTCTCGTCATCGGCTGCCGGAAAAGTGATCAAGCGATTGCCGTAGTATTGGTAGTTCGAAAAAGCGATCAACGATTCGTGGCGACTTCGATAGTGCCAGTTGAGTAAAAGTTCAGGCAAGCCAGACGCTTTGGCTTCGTCGAGAATGCTTTCCAAGTCTTTTTCTTCCTCGGCGAGTTCTTCGTCGTACTCGTCGTCATCGTTTTTGCCAAAAAAGTTGGTTGGAGGTAGTTGCTTTGGATCGCCAACGATGATCGTTTGTTTTCCGCGTGCGATGGCCCCAATCGCATCCCAAGTCGTAATCTGCGACGCTTCATCAAACACCACCACATCGAACGGTGGCTGGTTGGCCGGCAAGTATTGGGCGATCGAAAGTGGTGACATCAACAAACAGGGCGCCAATTGCCGAAACGATTCTGGCATTCCCACGACAACATCACGGATGGATTTGCTGGGCCGTTTAAGCTGCATCTGGTGACGCAGCAATCCAAGTTCGGACTTTTTCGTGACATCTGACGGGGTTGGTAAACCGTGTGCGATTGCCTGGCGGGCTTTTCCAGACGCAAGTTTGCGAGCGAGGTCATCCAGTCGGCAAAAATCCTCAATCGTTTTTTCGTGTTTGAATTTTTCAAACGTCCGAAGGATTGGTGTTTCATCAACAAGGATTGGAATGAACCAGCGAGCGTATCCAACACGAAAATGTTTGACCAGCGAATCAGGCTCGACCAACTTTTTCTCGAGGCTTTGGCTGAGGGATTTTAGGCCCATTGCTTCAGCTTTGCTCTTCGCGAGGCACCAAGCCGTCCATCGCTTCAGCTTCGTTCGATTTTCCTGAATGGTCTCGGTAATTCGTGTCGAAGTCGCCAGAACCGATTCGGTTGAATCTTCGATTGGGTGCTTACCGGCCTGTTTGGAAAAATTCTTCACCGCAGCGTTAAACTGAGTCAGCTCCGATGCGAATTGTTGGCTCAGTTTTGCGGGTTCGCTACTTTTTGACTTTCCTGTGATGAAAGGCAGCAGGGCTTGAGAGATCGCTTTGGTGGAATCGAATTCAGCCCCCGCCAGTTTGATGGCGTCACGCAGTTGCTTCGCCTTTCCAATTTCTTGTTTCAATTTTCCCAAGTCGGTCTCGTTGGAACTCCAGTGTTTGCTTTGGTCCTTCAAAGGGTTTGAAGCGATTTTGACGGCTTGCTCACGTATTTGCCGAATCGCATCGATGTCAGTCTTCGGATCGGCTTTTCCTGATTCAGCATAGGTTTGCAAAAGACGTTTGACTTTACGTTTGGCGAACCACGAAAATGGCCAGAAGTTCGCGGAGGCAGATCGCCATTTCATATCGAAATCTTCCAACGGCAAAGTTTCGAGGTTGGTTCCATAGTTTCCACTCATCGAATCAATTGCACTATTGTATTTAGTGATGTCAGATTCGAGATCACTAACGGCACCGCTGAATTTTGAAAACTTCTTGTTGAACATGATCCGAAGATCTTCACCGCCGCAACTTGCAATCGCGGTGGACAATTGCTTGAGTTTGTCGACCTGCGTCATCGAGACGGCTGAGCAGTTGGCAATTCCGATTGATGCGGTGAACGAGTTCAAAACTTGTTGAAGTGATTTTGTCGCGGAGCTTAAGCTACTGGCTTGATTGAGTAGCTCTCGCTCCCATTTGATCGACCATTCGGTTGCGTTGATCGATGAAAGTGTTGTGTCTCCATCAAGGGATGTGAAGCTGTCCGCTAAATCCTGCGCAATCGTCTCGAGTTTTTGATAGGTGGCTTGATCGTGTCGTTCGGTCGCCTCCCATCCGAATTTAAGATCAGGAGAATCGGTTCCGTTGGTTGATTCCCAAAACGCTTGAAAGGCTGTCCATCCATTGGGTTGGACTTTGTTGATCGTCGAAACATAAGAGTTGAGTTCGTCGCGTCGAAGCTTAAGTTGATCATTGACTTCGATCCAGTCGTTGGCGTCTGCCGTTCGATTGTTGGTCCAATTGGATTGGAGCTGAGCGAGAAACGTCTTTCGCTCAGCTTTGTTGCTGTGAAGTTCAACGCAGCAATCGCCCAAACCATGTTGGACCAGCCTCCGATGAACAACGTCGAGTGCGGCAGTCTTTTCGGCCACAAATAAAACCGTTTTCCCGGTGGCCAAGCATTGGGAAATAATGTTTGTGATGGTTTGGCTTTTGCCAGTTCCCGGCGGACCAATCAAGACGAAATCTTTGTTGTCCGACGCCGCCATAATCGCGGCGAGTTGAGAAGAATCCGCATCGAGTGCATAGAAAAGTTCATTGGGGTGGAATCGCTTGTCCATTTCTTCCGGAACTGGAATAGTCGATTGCCCGTTGTCGAAAGTCTTATCTTTACCATCAAGGAGATGGCGAACGACGCGATTGTTTTTTAACTGGCTCGTTCGGTCGACGAGGTCCTTCCAAAGCAAATATTTAGCGAACGAAAATCGTCCCAAGGCGCATTCGTCAATGACCTCCGTTCCGGCAATGTCACGGACGTGCTGACGGACTTGCTGAAGGATCAAAGGCACGTCGACTCCGCTTTCGTCACACGGAAGATCCGTTTCGAACTGCGTCATGTCTTTGCCGAAGTCCAGCTTTAACATTTGAATCAAGGTCGCATTGAATCGCGTTTCGTCTTCGTGCATCTTCAAGTAAAAAGGAGACTGGCTGCTGCGGCGTGTTAGCTTGATCGGGACAAGTAGCAACGGAGCACGATACGATTTTTTGTCATTCGGTTTTTGTTTCCACCTGAGAAAACCTACGGCCAAGAACATGGTGTTCGTGCCGCCTTCGGCCATATCATTTTTTGCGGCTCGATAAAGTGTGACCAAACGTTTTTCCATTTGCTCGGTTGGTAAGACGCAGCAGACTTCTTTTCGGTCAAAGGCTTTGGTTGCGAACTCAACGTTTAAATCTCGGTCCGTTTTCTGGCGATGCAATTCCGGATCTCGCTGACCAAGTGGATTCTGGTCAGGAAGCGAAATAAGCTTTAATCGCTTGTTGGACGCCAGAATGTCTTCCAATTTTGCAATGTCGTTGCAGAGAATTGGAACTGTTTTGAGTGTCGAGCGAAAATTTAGAAGTCGGTTTCGTAACGTAAGATCCAACAACTTTCGTTGCCAGCGATCGATTCGTCCGCTTGGTGTGGTTGGCTTCTCGTCCACGACATCCGCAGGGAGGTTCGAAAACGAAGGGGCCTCGGGGAGCGGAAGAAAAGCAGCTTCGTCAGTGGACTGTTCTTCCGGCTGTTTAATTTTGCGAGAGTGTGAGGCGAGAGGGCGGATCTGAGCCATTCGCGCTCGTTGAATATCAATTGCGGCAACAAAGTCGGCTTCCATGGCCACGCTGGTTGCAGATTTCGCGACGCGGACGGCGTCTTTGAATCCCCCAGGAGGTGATTGAGTGACTTGAGTTGTTTCAAACGTTATCAACTCATGGGCAGCAATTGCTTTCCGAATTTCGCTGACGTCCGTTTCGGTAATTTGATTGAGTGTGTTCTCGGTTAGCCACGCACCAACAAAGCAATGTCCGTTGGTCATGATGATGACGGGGTGCAGTCCTATCGCTTCGATAGCTGAAGCGAACAAGAGTGTTGAGTCGAGGCAAGTTGCCAATTTTTCAGTCTCAATCGTCGCCGGCATCCGCACTTTTTGTCCGGCGGACTCAAAGCTCTTGGGGGGACTGGCATAAGTCAGTTTCATTCCGCAAATTGAATTCCAAATCGCGGCCACCAAGAGATAAGTTCGTCGCGGATCGCCGCTTTGATAGCCGTCTAATGCGGAGGGTTGCCCGTTCTGCTGCAGAATCGTTGCCGCTGATTTGAGAATTTTGGCAATGGCGGGATCATTGGGCATGACAAAGGCTGCGAGCAACTCGCCTCCCGAGTCCATTCCACCCCATTCGTTTTTGGCGAGCAGGCGGATTTCAGCTCGAAACTCAGCGACAGTTGAAGTGGAGTTGCTTAATGAAAAGTTGACGACGCTTTTTTCGGATTCGTTCAGGCCACTGAGAAATTCGAAATCCAATTCGATGTTGCGATCTTCGATTTTGTGATGGTCACCAGGGGAGAGGCGATCAAGCTTCCACTCTTTTGGCTCCAAGAATCCAGAACTGGATTCCAATCGGAGGGTCAGATGCTCAAGCGAATTGGTCGTCGGGTTGCTGACGACGAGTGACTTGAGAACAGGGACTGAATTCTGCCACGAGGCATAGCTAATACAAGCACTCAAATCCGCGATGATCTGCACTTGTTGGGACGGCTCAGCGGAGTCACTCATACTTGGTCGATTTTGATTGTCTAGTGGATGATGCTACGAGTGGTCTGGCAAAGCTGACTTGACCAGCTCGGACTGTGTGCCGATGGAACGTTAGTCCTTGGGTTACGGACCGGCCGCTTACGCGTCGCGGCTCACAACTATGCACTTCAGTTCTGACGAACTACTAGAGGGTATTTCAAAACCTGTAGTGGAC
>CAYMFZ010000417.1:0-3730 GCA_964389585.1 uncultured Pirellulaceae bacterium
GGCAACACGGGATTCTTGGGATTGTTGGTGTTTCCGATCGGATTGGTCGCTTTTATCGGAGCTTCCATGACTTTGTTGACTTGGGGCGTATTGACGAAAACGTTTCGCTACCTGAATCCCTCGAAAGTCGTTCCGGATCGAGTCAAGTCTGCACTTGATACTTTAGCCGAGGGTTTGGTTTTGATTGCTCCCAATGGCGAGATAGTACACGCCAACGAGGCTTTCGCAAAAATCGTCATGCTGGGTGATAGTGACATTCTGGGTGGAAGGCTGGAAGATTTTGACTGGTCGAACCCTGACAATATTCCTGGATACGAATTTCCGTGGGTGCTTTGCCAGGCAGATAAAACTCGCGTTTGCGGCGAGATTGTTCAGCTACGAACGGCGAACATGCCAGTCAGGAAGTTCGTTGTTAATGCGACGCCGATTCGAGGTGGCAATGCGACGGTTCGTGGTGCGTTGGTCAGTTTCGACGACGTGACCGCGATTGAGAATAAGAACGCCGAACTTGGAAAGATGATTCACACGTTGCGAAACTCTCGTGATGAAGTCGAACGTCAGAATGAGCAATTGAACTTTTTGGCTTCATTTGATCCGCTTACCAAATGTCTAAACCGTCGTGCGTTCTTTGGGCAATTCGAAGCCCATTGGGAAAAGGCTGAGGATGGGCGGTTGGCCATCATGATGCTCGATGTTGATCACTTTAAAGCCGTGAATGACAATCACGGCCACTCCGTCGGTGACGACGTGCTGCGCGTGATGGGTGAGTTGATGCATAACTTGATTGGGGATCGAGGACTCGTTTGCCGTTATGGAGGCGAAGAGTTTGTCGTGTTGGTTCCGGAAGTAAGCATTGAAGATGCGATGGATCTCGCCGAAGAACTGCGAGCAAGCATTGAAGCAAATGATGAAACGAACGTTCGATTTACGGCAAGCATTGGCGTTTCGAGTCGAAATTTTGGATCGATGGATGCTCAGCACATGCTCGATCAAGCTGACGAAAGTCTATACACGGCCAAACGCCATGGTCGAAACATGGTGGTTAGATTTGATCAACGCTCTGATTATCAAGAAGAGATTGAAGAGGAGGATGTCGCGGAGCAAATTCCTTATTCGGCAGTCACTGGGCTCCTGTCAGCGTTATCGTTCCGTTGCAATGTTACGGCTCAACATTCGCTACGTGTTGCTGATCTATGCGTAGCAATTGGCGAGCAATTGATGAACTCTCGTGACCTTTATCGGTTGGAGATTGCGGCGTTGCTACACGATATCGGCAAGATTGGCGTGCCGGACTCGATTTTGAACAAGCCTGGACCTCTTACGCGTGAAGAGTGGAAGATCATGCGACAGCACGATCAGATCGGCGTTGAGATTGTACGAAGCGCTTTTGGGTCGGAGAAAATTGCAAACGTTATCGCTTCACACCACTACTGTTTCCAAGTCAGAACGGAAGATCAAAGCGAGCTAGAAAGTGATTCCATTCCGCTGGCGGGAAGAATCATTTCCGTTTGCGATGCGTTTGATTCCATGACGAATGACCGGGTCTATCGCAAAGCAGTTTCGCGTTTCGACGCGTTGGAAGAGATTGTCAAAAACACGCCAGGACAGTTTGATGTTGAAGTTGTCAAGCTGTTGGTGACTCACATTCAAAACGGACATCAGGCTCGACAACAGGGGCTTGTTGAGTCAGACGTCGAGTCAACTGGGCAGATTGGAAGTGGACAATCTTCGTTTGGTCCACCGATTAGTCCTTGTCCCAATGTTGAATCCCATATTGAAAATCTTTATGCGGCAATTCATGACGAAGATGTGAGCCGACTAAAACAGGTTGTTGATGATTTGAATCAGGATTCTGCTGGAGTCGAAGTCCTAAATGATGCGACGCAGCGATTAGATGATGCAATGACATCTGAGAACGGAATAGAAGAAGTGTTGTTACTTGCCAAGGAAGTAATGGACGTATGTCGAGCGAACCGGTCGATTACGGTTCAGAACGAAGAGATAAATTCAAAGAAGTGAAAGAAGAAAGTTGGTCGGAATTAGTCGCAAAACGAATTTGTGATTCCCGATCGTCCAATTGAAACAAGAAGCAGGCCCGAACACGGAAAGTTCGAAACGATGAAAACACGGACGAAAAAAAGACGCAAATCAAATTTGCATTCAGAATCGCTTCAAGCGTTTCAATCCCACCCCACTAACAATAAATGTCAGCCGGATTGTAGGCGGTTTTGCCCTCAAAAAAGCTACGTTTAAGGTGGTGTTCCGCTTTTTCAAGCACCCGCAAAGTAAACGCCATTTGTAGATGATTTCCTTCCCGTTTGCCAACGATGACCAACCAGAACTCAAACAATTTTGCTGACTTACTGTCCAACTGGGTGGTCGGTCTAGGTTTTCGAAGCCAAGGCAAAACCGATTCGACCGACGTGGATCTTCAATCTCTTGAAGACCGTGTGCTGTATAGCGCTGGCCCGATTCCGATTGAGATTGTGCAGGCTTCGGATGCCAGTGAAGTCAACTGCGATGCAATTGATTGCTTTTCCGAAATCGACGCAAATTTGGAGGCGATCAATGATGCATTCGCGATGCATGACTTTCTTGAGTTGGGTATTGGAGACGCAAGTAGCGAGTACGAGTTTGAAACGACTTTGGGGGCGGAGAGTGGGTTCCATTCGAACGAGGTGGCCAATGAGTTGGTGATTGTCGACACCTCGGTCGAAGACTATCAAACTTTGGTTGATGACTTGATGAGTGCGAACTCAGGTGATCGACGGTTTGAGGTTGTCTATCTCTCAAGTTCAGCAAATGGCGTCGAGCAAATCAGCTCGATTTTGAATGGTCGGTCAAATCTCGAGGCAATTCACTTGGTAACACACGGCCAGGATGGTGAGCTTCGAATTGGTAATTCTGTACTGAATCAGTCCAATTTGGATCGTTTCGAAGAAGAGATTGCTGGTTGGAAAGACGCGCTTGGAAGCGATGCAGATATTCTCTTGTACGGTTGTGACGTTGCTCAATCGGAATTTGGCGAGAACTTTGTTGAAGAGCTTTCGGAGCTTTTGGATGCCGACATTGCCGCAAGTTCTGATCTGACCGGTCATGAGTCACTTGGTGGAAACTGGTATTTCGAATTTGCGGTTGGCATGGTGGAAACCAATACCGCTTTTTCAAGTTCGGTTACTGCGAAAGTCTAGGTCCAGGTGCGCCCGCTGTCGTGGTTGCAGAGGCGACTGGAGATCTAGATGGTGCCCAAAGCGAGAATTCAGAAGTCGCTGCAAACTACGTTGGCGACTTGTTGATTGTTACAAGCACCAACCAAGTCGTTGGTGCTGATGGTCTTGATGTCTATGCAACGATTCGTGATACGACGGGCACTGACATAGTGACGGATCAACGGATCAATACTTCGACATCAGGGAACCAATTCGATGCCGTCGTTGCGATGAATGACGCGGGCGATAGCGTCGTAGTTTGGACCAGTGATGCGAGCGGTCAAAATAATATCTACGCGACGATCTTTGATTCAGATGGATCGGTAGAAGTAGGTGAGTTTCAAGTCAACGATGTTGGTACAACCGCAGAGAACGCTTCGGTTGCGATGTCTGAAGATGGGCAGATCGTAATTGCGTGGCAAGGCTCAGGTGCCTTCGATGCAGATGGTGTTTATGCCAAACGATTCAACGATTATCGAGATGAACTCTCTGAAGTTTTAACTGTCAACGGGGACGATTCG
>CAYMFZ010000417.1:3740-5644 GCA_964389585.1 uncultured Pirellulaceae bacterium
TTAGTCCAATCGACGCCGGCTGTCGCGATCAACAATGCGGGCGAGTTTGTCGTGGCTTGGACGGATTGGGATGGAACGGGCGGATCTGGAGACCTAGAGTTTTCAGTATTTGATTCGACCAACCAGCGGGTCGTTACGGATGAGGTTGGACTGTCGACAATTGGTCACTATCACATTTCTGCAGCCGTCGCGATTGATGACAATCGCAATGTAGTCTACTCGGCTACGGCGGTTCCAAACGATGGCTTGATTGCGACTCAGAATGTCACTGGCGTCCGAGTCTCTTCGGTAGACATCGATGCGGGCATTATCAGCTTCAATGGCGTTTGGAATTTCTCTACCGCTGACGACCAATTCGACATCGCAGTTCACGACTACGATTACGACTACGGAGAGCAGCGAAACTCGACCTTGACCGTTGTGAACAATGAGGTGGTGATCGCATGGGTGTCCAGCGGTGGAACGCCTGTAAACGAGGGTCTTTACTATCGAACATTCGATATCGCGGATGGCACGGCGACTTCTGCTGAAGTGACGTTTCGAGGGTCGACGGATCAATTCGAACTCAATCCGAAGTTGGTTTCCTTTCATAATGACGAAGCTTGGGCAGTCATTTGGCAAGATGAAGAGCCAGCGACGCCAACGATCGAAAACGAATGGAGTCAGACGTATACAAATGCGCCCCCGACGGGACTTGATGGAAGCGCAACCATCTCAGAAGACACTCCTTACGTCTTTTCAGAAGCCGATTTTGGATTTGCTGATGCTGAAAGCCCAAACCTATCGCAAATTGAAATTGATTCGGTACCAACTTCTGGGATTCTGTTGCTGAATGGAACTCTCGTCGAGCCAACGCAGGAAATTTCTGGTGACGACATTCGGGCGGGTCATTTGGTTTACCTTCCCGCGCCAGATCAGGCGTCAGATGTGCTTGGGAGCGGAAGCACTCAGTTCTTGTTCACCGTCAACGATGGATTCACGGACTCTCTCTCCCAAAACAATTTCGAATTCACGATCACGGCCTCTGCCGATGACACGGGCGTTGGAATCGGGGACATGTTGGTTCCGGTCGATGGCGAAACGATCGTCAATACGAATCTTTTGGGCGAGCAAGCGAACTATGACATCTCGGCACTTGAGAATGGTGGCTATGTCGTCGTTTGGGAAGATGACTCTGATGGATTCATTTACCAACGGGTTTACGACAATGCTGGCAACGCCTCGAGCGTGACTGCGATCAACTCGGCGCAGGGGACAGGGCAAACGATTCCCGAGGTTGCTGGACTTACCGATGGCGGCTACGTGGTTGCTTGGACATTTGATTCGGGGTTTGGGCTCGATGTTTACGCCCAACGGTTCGATGCCTTGGGTGCGGCTACTGCCTTTGATGGGAACGGAGGGTCGTCTGCGGCCGTTCTTTTGAGTGAAGGCACTGATGGGTCACAATTTTATCCGAGTATTTCATCGTTGTCGGATGGCGGATTCGTCGTCGCTTGGTCCGCGAGCGAAGTTGCTGGTGGCGATGAGACTGATGTCGTGGTTCGTGTTTTCGATTCCCGTGGAGGAGCGTCCAGCGAAGTACTAGTCAATTCAAACAGCGTGCTTGGAATTCAACGAGATGTCGTTGTGCAAGCGTTGCAGGGCAACCGATTCGTCGTGGGGTGGCGCGATAATTCAGTCAACAGCGATGACTTGATGATGAGAATTTACGACGCCGGAGAATTGGATTCCGGTGTTGAGCAAACGATTCATGTAACGACAACCAATCAACAAAACAATCTTGATTTTGCGTTGCTGTCCAATGGAGACTTCGTTGCGGTTTGGGAGTCGAATATCGGTTCAGGCGGTTTAGGGTTGAACGTCTATGCGACGATATTCGATCCTCAGGGGAATGTTGTTTCAAC
>CAYMFZ010000418.1:0-5640 GCA_964389585.1 uncultured Pirellulaceae bacterium
GCGAATCCCACTACGATGATCGCACGATTTTAGGTTTTGAAATGTCCTCTAGATTTCGTTAACTCTCTTCAAGGAAACTCACGACGATTCGTTTCTTTCGAATGGTTTTTGATTTGATAGGATCTTTGGTTGCAGTTAGAGCAATCGTTTAGATCTGCTATGATGCTAAACGGTATATTTGCGAAACCCAAGTGAGTGCTGGTGGAGATTGAGACCTATGAGTGCTGTCCAGATTTTATTGGTTGAAGACGATGAAATTGATTGAACAGCTTTTCAACGCGGGATGCAACGATGCGGGATGACCAACAAATTGGTTGTTGCTGAGAACGGTATTGAAGCCCTGAAAATTCTCAAGGGAACTCAAATCTAGAATAAGCTCGGCATCGAATCCGAGATTGGGTCCAAGCTGTCGTCGATAATTTGCGGCCATGAAAGGGAATGTTATAGTGACGCGCAAGCAATTTCGCGCCCTTTGAGAATCCACAAATTAAGGTCGAAAGCCCCGAAGGTGAGCACTTACCAAATCGCTTGGCAATGGAAACGGCAAAGTTCATTGATGAGAATAGAGACAAACCTTTTCTTGCTTACCTCTCATTTTATTCGGTGCACACGCCACTAATGGGGCGCACGGAGTTGGTGGAAAAGTACAAGGAGAGGGCCGCAGCGATTTCGGGTGAAGAATTCGGCGAAGAGGAGCAAGTGCTGGGCGACAAGATTCGCAAGGTGAGAATTCTTCAAAAGCATGCAGTCTACGGGGCGATGGTTGAGGCCATGGATGAAGCCATTGGCAAAGTCTTAAAACAATTGAACGACTCAGGTGTTGCCGATAATACGGTCGTCGTATTCACGTCTGACAATGGTGGGCTTTCAACCTCTGAGGGATTGCCGACTTGCAACCTTCCGCTGCGAGGAGGAAAGGGCTGGGTCTACGAGGGCGGAATTCGCGAGCCTTGGATCGTTCGTTTTCCAGGTGTAACAAAAGCAGGAACGCAATGCGACGAACCAATTTGTTCGATTGACTTGTTTCCAACGATTGCTGCCGCCGCTGGAATAGAAACGGATCACGCAATTGATGGGATTAATATTCAACCTGTCCTTGTCGGCAACAAGCTAGATCGTGACGCGCTGTATTGGCATTACCCGCACTACAGTAACCAAGGAGGTTTTCCAGGTGGCGCGATTCGGATGGGTGACTTTAAGTTAGTGGAGCGTTACGAAGATGGGCGAATACATCTATTCAACTTAAAAGATGACGTCGGTGAAACCAAAGATCTCACGAACGAGATGCCTGATCGCGCCGAGCAAATGCGAAATCGCTTGCACGCGTGGTACAAGAAAGTCGACGCCAAGTTTCTTCGTGAGAAAGACGGTCAAAAACCTTGGAGTTCATTGCTAGAGACGAAAAAGCCTTAATGCTTCGTTCCCTCAAGGCTTCGATCCCTTACTGTTTCGATCTAACGCCTGCAATCAAAACTACGCTCCAAGACGCCAGCCAATGCGAATTGGCTTCAATTTCGGAACCGCTGAGCAACTGTAATCAGCTCCACATTCTCTAGAGAATGTCCTCAGCTACTGATTGTTTTCAATTCTTGAGTTCCAGCTTGAATTGGCGTCATCGCTATGCCACTATGGAACTCTGAGCTTTACTTCTGCGTTCCGCTTCCTGAATTAAAAGTCCAACAATGCAATTTCCGCATCGATCTCGAATTGCGATCATCGTCTTTGGATTCTTTCTAACACTTCTCGCGTCGGACGCGGTATTCGCAGATGAAAAATCTGACGAAAACAAAAAGCACTCAAACGACACTTCGATCGTTTTAAAAAATGCGACCATCCATTCGATGGGCCTCGACGGAACCTTTGTTGGCTCGATCGTGGTGACAGATGGAAAGATTTCTGCCATCGGTGAAAAAGTGAAGTCGCCGAAAGACGCAATGGTCTATGACCTCGATGGTTTTCATTTGACTCCTGGGCTAATCGAAAGCCGGGGCAAGCTTTGGCTAACGACCCAAGCCACAGCAGAAAGCAACGCGAAAGCTGAATTAAAAGTCGTCGATGCCATCGACCCCTGGAATGAAGACTGGAAAGAACTGGCCGCCCAAGGAATTACTTCGGTTTATGTGCAGCCAAATTCCGTCAGTGCCGTTGGCGGCATGGGCGCGGTGTTGCGAGTCGGTCCTCATGGTTCGGTTGAAGATATCGTAATGAAAAACGACGTGGCCGTTCAAGTTTCTATCGGAACTCGCGGCCGATCATCGAAAGATCGCTACACTCAGATTCAGGCTTTGGAGAAACTGCTTAAGAGCGCCCAAGACAAAAAGAAAGATGGCGCCAAGGACAAGAAGGAAGACGCTGACGAGAAAAAAGATTCAGAAGATAAAGACGGCGAAGAAAAAGAGAAAGACGAAGACGAAGAAGATGACAAGGATGAAGATGAAGACAAGAAGGACGACGATAAAGACAAAGACGACGACGAAGAAGATGATGAAAAGAAAGACGTTACCAAAGAGATTTTCAAGCGCGTTTTGAAACGCGAGATTCCTTTGTTCGTCGAGGTCCATCACACTGATTCTTTGAAGCGTGTGCTCGCCTTGGCTAAAGAGTTCAAGATCCGCGTGGTGCTTGATGGGCTCACCAAAGCCGCCAGTTGTGCTGATGTTCTTGCCGACAGTAATCACGCGATGGTCGTTGGGCCGTTTGCTGAAATTGGCACGCCGCCTGAATACCGAAAAGATGGCGACCTCGAATGGTTCGCCGAGATGGATTCGGACGAAAAGCTTTGGACGTTGTCGACTTTTTCGGGTTCGGCTCGTGGGTCTCAGGCACTGCGAATCAACGCGGCTCATGCAATCAGTCTCGGTATGGATTCCGGTGAAGTGCTCAAAGCCTTGACCGCTAATGCAGCTCGAATGCTTGGCGTTGCCGATCATGTCGGCTCGCTCGAAGAAGGAAAACAGGCTGATATCGCCGTGTTTGCGGGAGATCCAACCGATTCAAGTTCGCCAGCCCGACTGGTCTTGAGTCACGGTAAAGTTATCTTCGAAAGCGACGTTGCGGCTGCCAAAGTTGAACCAAGTGGCGAAGCCATTGCGTTGCCAACACGGTTGCCGGAAAGCTATGTCGTGTCGACCAGTCGGATGCTTTTGGATGGCAAGTTTGCCCCGGGAACAATCGTTGTTGTTGATGGAAAAATAAGCTCTGCCACAAAAGGGACTGACAAGAATTCTGAGTCTAAAAAATCCGGATCCAAAAAATTGCAAGTCTTCGATCTTGGTGACACGATCGTTACGCCCGGGCTTGTGATCGCTCATTCTTCGTTAGGTCAAGCCGCTGCGATCAACGATCCAACGGAATCGGACGCCAGTCATTTGCGTGCCGTCGACGCGTTTGATCCAACGACGAAAAAAGCCAAAGAAACACTCGCCGCGGGGTTTGTTCATATCGGTTTGGCACCGGGGAATTCGAACACATCATCTGGCGCCATGGGCCATGTGCGGCTTGGTGTTAGTGATTGTGTTGTCTCGCCGACGATCGCCAATCAATTCGTGCTTGCCGGATCGGCTCGGAATGTTCAGCGATTTCCTGCGTCGTTAAATGGCCAGGTCCGCATGATCACTGATTTGTTTAATGGTTCGCTGATTGATTCAAGAGTTTACCTCTCGGCTGCGATTGCCGAATCAGTTGCCAAAGAAAAACTGGCTTGTGTCAAAGAGGTTGCAGACGGAAAACGTAAGTCGGTTTTCTTGGCCAACGACAATGTCGAAATCCGATCGGTCATTGCACTTGCGAAAAGGAATGGGCTCACTGCTCCAACGTTGGCTTCCAATGGTGCCGTCGGTGACTTGGCGAGTAAGCTGGTAGAGAACGAAATGGGATTGCTCGTGTTCCCAATCAGCACGTCCGACTTAAATCGGCGTCCGCTTCAAGTCAAAACTGCCGTCGACGCTGGCGTCTCGATTGGCTTTGTCGCCGATTCGGCCCAGCAAGCTCGCACAACTGCTTCGATGTTGGCGTCAGCCGGCGTGCCCGCAGAAAAAGTCCTCAGCGGATTAACCGAGGGTGGTGCAGCATTGGTCGGAATGAAAAACGTGGGCCTCAAGACTGGAGCCAACGCAGATTTTGTTGTTTGGAGTGCGTCGCCGGTCAACCTTGCTGCCAAACCACTGAACGTAATTGTCGATGGAAAACCTGTTGCGAAAAAAGTAAGCGAATGAAACGACGATTAAGATCCAAATTGAAAACAGCACTCGCTTGCTCTGTCGGCATTGCGATCATCGCGGCCGTCGCCTCACCGTTGGCGTTGGCCAATGACGACAACAAAGCTGCCAGCGAAAGCAAATCGAAGGCAACGCTGTACAAGGCAAGCAAGGTCTACACGATGGATGGCGATCCGGTTTCGCCCGGCCAAGTTCTTGTCGTTGATGGCAAGATCAAAGCAGTTGGCAAAAGCGTCGACTTGGGTGGCATCGACGCCGAATCAGTTGACCTTGGCGATAACAGCGTGTTGATGCCCGGCCTCGTGGATGCTCATTCCCAAACACCGCTCAGCGTCACCGGCGTGGATGAGATCACCAGTGAAGTGACTCTGGACTTTCAAGCCATCCATTCGATTGATTGGGACAAAAAAACGTTTCGACGCCAATTGGATTTGGGCACGACGACCGTTAACGCTTCACCCGGCACGCAAAATGTGTTGGGCGGAACGGCGGCGATTGTCAAAACAATGGACCATGGAGAAGCGGTCTTGGTTGAAGACGGAGCCATGATTGCCGCGATGTGTAACGATCCGGCGTCACGAAACTTTTCACGATCTCGCCCAGAAACAATCTATGTTCGCCAGCCGACCAACCGCATGGGGGTGGTTTGGATATTGCGAAACACATTCAACAAAGTTAAACGTTCGACGGACGAAAATGCTTACACGAAACTGAAAGAGGCTGTGGATGGCAAGCGTCCTCTGATGATGGTCAGCCGCATGTCCTACGACATCAACACCGTAGGGACGCTGGCCGATGAGTTCGGGTTCAAACCGATTCTTGTTGGTGGCGAGGAAGCCTATAAAGTCAAAGAAGAATTGATGGAGCGAAAGTATCCGTTGGTTTTGAAATACGACAATCCGGGCACTACTCGGGGCGCAGAGGGTTCGGAGCTTTGCTGGAACAATCCTGGCATTCTGGCAGAAGCCGGACTTACGTTTGCGATCGCTGGCGACAACTTGCTGGAAAAAGCTCGCTTCGCCCGACGATTCGGCCTGGATGCGGACGTCGCGTTGGCTTCGATCACATCGACGCCAGCAGCGATCATTGGAGTCTCGGACCGAGTCGGCAAAATCGCTGCTGGTTACGACGCCGACTTGATCGCTCTCTCAGGCGAGCCACTTGAATTAACAACTTCGATTCGTTGGGTCATGGTCAACGGTAAGACCAATGAAAACCAAAAGGAAAACTAACGTGTTCAAAAAGACCTATTTTCTGGCCGCTGTTGCTGTGGTTGCTTTGGCGACGGCTTCAGATTTGCAAGCGCAGAAACCACTTGCGTTCAAAGGTGCAAAGATCATCACGATGGCGGGTGACACCATCGAAAACGGCACGATCGTTTTCCGCAATGGCAAGATCGCTGACGTTGGTGCTGACATAAAAG
>CAYMFZ010000419.1:0-361 GCA_964389585.1 uncultured Pirellulaceae bacterium
GCGTGGATAGTTGGCTACGTAGTAATTCAGCATTGCTTTGGTGGACGATCGCTCAAACGCCTCGACGTATTTCTTGCGAGCCTCAACGTCTTTGACCCAGAATGCCAGTCCGAAAGAAGTCAGGTTGTCCGCAGCGTTGGGTTTTTGAAAGTCGCGAGCATATTGGCTATTCTTCTCCTGTTCCGGATTAGTTGCCAGTTCGCGTTGCAAGGCCCAGGGGTGCGGAATGTTTAGGATGACAAGTCTGGATGTCATCTTGGGATGTGCCATCGCGAAGCTCCAGGCAACAAAGCCACCCCAATCGTGGCCGACGACAATTGCCGATTCCTGTTTGAAATGTTCAATGACGGCTTTGACGTCG
>CAYMFZ010000419.1:371-5627 GCA_964389585.1 uncultured Pirellulaceae bacterium
TTTTCGACTCCTTCAGGTTGGCTGCTCTTGTTGTAGCCACGCTGATCGATGGCGACGACTTTGAAGTGTTTGGCAAGCTCCGGCATTTGGGCTCGCCACGTATACCAATAATCGGGGAAGCCGTGAATCATGACGACAAGCGGGCCTTCTCCGGACGTGACGTAGTGAATCTTGACGTCGCCCGATTGTGCGAAGCCGTGTTCGCCGAGTTCTTCCGCCGTAGCATACGTGGAGAAGACGATTACGGAAAAGGCAATGATATGTCGCAAGTGCATGGGGGCCTCGGTATTCCAGCGTTGAAGGAGTCGTTCTAAACGTCGGCTTGTGACCAATTGTTATCAATCGACCGCCAGGTCTGGCCCGTAGGATTCTTGTCCTGCAGGATCGTCGGTAAGCGATGCGGGCGGACGTTATCGTAACATTGGAGCATTGCGAATCGCCGAATCGACGTGGGGATTCCGACGGCGGTAAAGTTGGGATGGCCAGTTGCCGGGAAGGGACCGCCGTGATTCATGGCTGGCGAGACGGCGACGCCCGTTGGCATTTTGTCATTGATTAAACGCCCGACCCGTTGTCGAAGATTGGGCGCGACAACATCGTAAGCCGCGTCATCAGATCCATCTCGGGCAGAGTAGATGCAGCCAGTTAAATTGCCTTCCAGTTTCCCTAACACTTCGGCGACTTGCTCGACAGATTTGGCAACGACAATCAGAGTCGACGTTCCAAAGGCTTCTGTTTGAAGCGTTTCCGGGTCAGCGACAAAGGAATCTCCGTCGATTTTTAAGACGGTGTTGGCGTAGGAATAACCCGTTCCGCCACCCGATTTCGCGCCGCAGAGAACTTCGGCGCCCGCCGACTTGAGTGTCTCAACTGCTGAAGCGATTCCTTTTTGACCTGACTCGGAAAGCAGCGTGCCTACAGGCGACGATTCAAATTTTTGCGTCAGCGAATTCACAAACGTCTGCGCTAGGTCATCATCTTGAACAACGACCATTCCTGGATTCGTGCAGAACTGCCCTGCTCCCATTAAGCAACTTCCCGCCAACTCATCCACAATCTCGTCACTTCGTTCCTTCAAAGCGCCAGGCAGAACAACAATTGGATTGACTGACGAAAGCTCCAGATAGATTGGCTTGCCAACGGCGTCTGCGGCTGACTTTAAAACCAGTCCGGCGTGACGGCTTCCTGTGTAGCCGATCGCTGCCAGTCGAGAATCTCGAGCCAGTTTCTCACCATCCGAGTGGGCAATTCGATAGATTAGCTGAACCGTTCCAGCGGGCATGCCAGATTCTTCAGCAGCGGCATGCGCTTCTTCGGCCAACAAGCGTGTCGTGCCCGGATGCATCGAGTTGGCTTTTGCGATGACCGGATTGCCTGCTGCAATTGCCGCCGCAAAGTCGCCACCTGAGATACTTCCAAACGCCAATGGAAAATTGTTGGGGCCGAAAACAGCAACCGGACCAATGGATGCGTAATAGGAACGAATGTTGGTCGCCGTGTCGATTACCGGCACGCACCAGCTCGCCGATCGCGCGGCCGCGGCGGCCTGATTGAGCTGTCCAACCGTGCGGGCGAGCTCTCCAACTAATCGCGTCTCGGCTGGTAATGCTGTTTCCAATGCAGCCATCTCGCGAATTTCGTCAGTACGAGCGTCGATTCGCGCGGCGAAACATTCCAGAAAATTTGCGATCTTGGCTCGTGGCATTTGACGAAGCTGCTCATAGGCAGCGGCAGCAGCGTCGAGAGCGGTTTCGCATTCGGCCCAACTACTTATTGGATAGTCTTCAGCGATCGGTGTTGCGGCTTTTGGGTCGACGGCCTGAAAAATTCCGGTTGAATCCGAGTCGCGCCACTGGCCAGCGATAAGAACTTGATGGGTCGCCATGGTAAACTTTCTAAAGTCGAGAATTGGGGAAATTGGCTTTGGGGCAATCGGTGATTCGGGCGAGTGATTCACGGTTGATTCTAGGTAAAGACCGCGCGTTGAATCCGTCCGTTGTTGATACTGAATAAATAAAGTAACATCGCGCGTCCAAGTTTGAAACCGACAACCTGAATGTTGTCTGTGGCCAGCCATGGTTTCCATTGCTTATTTCGATGTCAAATTGCCAGACCCGTTTGGCGAAATTTTTTGATTGTTATCCATGATGAAAATCCAAGTCATCGATTCGCACACTGTGGGCGAACCGACGCGAATGATTGTCGCGGGAGGGCCGAATCTTGGCGCGGGTTCTTTATCCGAACGTTCAGAAATTTTTCGTCGGAAATTTGACGAAATTCGAAGTGCCGTGGTCAATGAACCGCGCGGCTCCGACGTGCTCGTTGGTGGCATTGTTTGCGAACCAACGGATCCAAAGTTTACCGCTGGCGTCATCTTTTTTAACAATACGAGTTACCTTGGAATGTGTGGCCACGGTGCGATCGGCATGATGGTTTCGCTGAAGCACATTGGAAAAATTGAGAACGGGGTTCATCTGATCGAAACTCCAGTTGGCCCAGTCGAAGCCACTTTGCATGACGACAACAAAGTCTCAATCCAAAATGTTGTGAGCTACCGATTAACGAAAGACGTCGCGGTCGAGGTTCCCGAATACGGAATTGTCGAAGGCGATGTTGCTTGGGGTGGTAATTGGTTTTTTCTTGTTAAGAGCGGCCCTGAAGTTTTCTCGCCTGAAAAACTTTCAGTCGCAAACTCAAAGTACCTGACTGATTTGACGTTGCGAATTCGAACGGCGCTTGAAAAAAATAATGTGACAGAAATCGACGGCGCTCTAATTGATCATGTTGAGTTGTTTGGGCCTCCGGCTGATCCGTCAAACGACAGCCGCAATTTTGTGCTTTGTCCTGGCGGCGCTTACGACCGTTCACCGTGCGGAACCGGCACCAGTGCAAAACTTGCGTGCTTGGCAGAAGATGAAAAGCTCGCTCCGGGCGCGACGTGGCGCCAAGAGAGTGTGATCGGTAGTGTCTTTGAGGCTTCTTATCGGCCCAACCCAAGTAGTGTCGGCATCATTCCGACGATCACAGGTTCGGCGTATATTTCGGCCGAGAGTACATTGGTACTCGATCCAAATGATCCGTTTCGCATGGGGATTCGTTCATGAAAGCCGGGCAAGGTGATCGAGTAGTTGTGGTTGGTGCCGGAATTATTGGCGCGATGTCTGCTTGGGAGCTAGTTAACGCTGGTTGCCAAGTGACTATCGTTGATCGCGATAAATTTGGTGCAGCCTGTTCACATGGAAATTGCGGCTACGTTTCGCCCAGCCATGTGCTGCCGTTGTGCCAACCCGGTGCGATCACGAAAACGCTCAAATCGATGTTCAAATCCAACTCCGCGTTTCGAGTCAAGCCGCGATTTGAAACTGCTTTTGCGAGTTGGTTCTGGAATTTCTCGCGAAGATGCAATACGAGAGATAGCCTTGCCGCAGGAGCGGGCCGGCACGCGATTTTGCAGTCGTCAAAGCGGCTTTATCAAGAGTTGATCGCTTCCGAGAACATTGATTGCGAGTGGCAAGAAGTCGGTTTGCTGTTTGTGTTTGACGACGAAAAATCATTCAGCGACTACGGCAAGGTCGACGTGAATCTTCGCGAGCATTTCGGTGTGGCGGCGACTCCTTACGATGGACATCAACTGGTTGAGCTGGAGCCGGCAATGAAACCTGGGTTCGGCGGCGCGTGGCACTACGAAGGCGATTGCCATCTGCGGCCGGATAAACTGCTCTCTCAAATGAAGCTGAAACTTCAGCAACGTGGCGTGGAGATCGTTGAAGACTTTTCTGTCAGTCAATTCATTCGAGAAAATGGAAAAGCTAAAACTGCCTTGGCGGTTGATGGTCGGTCTGTTGAAGCCGATCACTTCGTCGTCGCGACTGGCGCAATGACGCCGTTTTTGAATCAACATCTTGGAATGAAAGTGCCAATTGAGCCCGGCAAAGGCTATTCAATCACGATGCCGACGCCAGCGCGTATGCCAAAGATCCCAATCATTTTCGAAGACAGTCATGTGGCGATCACGCCGATGAAATCGAAGTACCGAATCGGTTCGACAATGGAGTTTGTTGGCTACGATTCCACTATCAATCGAGATCGACTTGAGTTGTTGAAGATCGCCGCGGCAAAATACCTTCACGATCCGTTTTGCGATCCAGTTGAAGAAGAGTGGTTTGGTTGGCGACCAATGACTTGGGATGGAAAGCCGATAATTGATCTTAGCCCGGCGATGAAGAATGTCTGGATCGCCGCAGGGCATAATATGCTCGGTTTAAGTATGGCGACGGGAACTGCTCGTTTGGTCAAAGAGATGATGCTGGGTGAGCAGCCGCATATTGATCCGGGACATTTTGCTGCGTCGAGGTTTTGAATTCGTTATGTTTTCAAAGTTGTAATCTCAAATCAAATTTCAAATATCAAATTTGACTAACCTCCTACTCAGGACCCCAACCTCATCACCCACCCTTCAAAAAACCAAAAAATCGCAATCATAGGCGGAGGCATCACCGGCCTCGCCGCCGCCTACCGCGCATTGACCACCCTGCCCTCCGCACAAATCACCTTATTCGAATCCAGCTCGCAACTTGGCGGCGTTCTGCAAACCGAACATGTCGACGGCTACCTGATCGAAAAATCGGCCGACATGTTTACGACCGAACCCTCAGCCGCATGGGAGCTTTGCCAATCGCTGGGCAAGACCGACCAGCTCATTGAAACGATCCCAACACCTGATCGCGCGTTTGTCGCTTCGCAAAACGAAATTCACCCGATTCCAAAAGGACTTTCACTTCTGCTCCCCAATGATCTCGATTCCATCGCATCGACTCCGCTGCTCGGCGAGGAAGCAATGACACGTTTTTTGGCCGAGCGAGATATTCCAGCACGCGATTGGAGCACTGACGAAAGCCTTGAATCCTTCGCAGTCCGACGTTTCGGACAGTCGGCGTTTGATAATCTGATTCAGCCACTCGTCGGCGGCATTTATACCGCGGATCCGAAAAAGCTCAGCATGCTCGCGACGATGTCACGCTTCGTCGAAATGGAAAAACAGCATGGCAGCTTGATACGCGCGGCGGAGGCGGTCAAGCTGAAACCGAATCGCTCCCAAGAATCCAACGCAAGTGGTGCCCGCTACGGACTTTTTCGGACTCCGAAAAATGGCATGGGAGATTTGGTTGGTTGGATCGTTGAGGCTTTAACCCAATCGGCCCCAATCCAATCGGCCCCAAACCAATCGGCCTCTCCTTCGCCAAATACAGTTGACAT